>JBFLXJ010000031.1 GCA_040757085.1 Bacillota bacterium
CCTCGCAGAGGCCTCACGCGAAGCCACACACCTGGCCCGCGCTTCCGCATTGCTGCCCAGCATGGCACAGAAAGAACACAGGTTGGACGGCTCGGTCAGCGCACGCCCATCCGGGTACGCGACCATAGCCGCCAGCCCCAGGGCCCGGCTCATGCTCTCTTGAAGCTCCTGTAAACCTAACTGTCTGAGCTCCTGATAGAACATCGACTTCTCCTTCACCATGGCACCCCTAACGCGCTCAGCCACCCCTTTCCACGCCTGGTCCGCCCATAGATTCTACCATGGCACCGGGTCCTGTGGCACCCAAGATTTCTGCGGCAATCGCGGCTGTCGGCCGCGGCTCGGGGGAGGACTTGCCGGCAGGAACGTCGAACCAGTGGCCGAGAACGCAGTCCCATAAGACTGCATGGAGGGAGGGCAATGTGAAAGACCAGCTGGTTCATACACTGACCGCCGCCCAGCAGAAACAAAGCCTGTGGGAGGAGTTCTTGGCCCAACTGTCCACCCCGGGCGGGCCGAGCGTTGATTCCCTCGAACCCCTGCTCAGAAGCCTCGGGGAGGAAGAGGTCTGCAAGGGGCTCAAACGGGCAGCGGACGCCGTGCCGGGAGCATCAGAGGCCGAACTCCTCCGGCTGGCCCTGCGCGCAAGCGGCAGGATCCGCAGGGAGCTGGAGGAAGAAGCGAACCACCTGCGGGACACCCTGCGGGACCTGGCCACACCCATGGTGCGGATCTGGAAGGACGTCCTGCTCGTACCGCTCATCGGGTCCCTGGACAGCGTGCGGGCCGAAACCCTGGCCGAGCGGCTGCTCGAAGCAGCCAGCGCAAGCCGGGCAAAGGTGGTCATCGTCGACGTCACCGGCCTGCCCACCATCGACACCGCAGTGGGAGGCTTCCTCATCGAAATGTTTGCCGCCCTGAGACTGCTGGGCACCTCCGTCGTCCTCACCGGGATCCGCCCCAGCGTCGCCCACACCCTGGTGAAGCTCGGCATAGACTTCCGCATGGTGGGCATCGCCCGCGATTTGGAGGACGCCCTGCGCATGTCGCTGGAGCTCGTGGCCGGCGAGGAGGCTCAAAAGAAGAAACACTCGGGGTTGCCGTGGAACACGGCCGGGGAGGGAAACCACGACGCAGCAGGATAGGGTGGTCCCCACGGTCAGGGTCGCCGGCTGCCTGCTCGTGCCCATCCAGATCGACCTCGATGACGCCACCGTAGAACGCCTGCAGCAGCAACTCCTGCATGAGATAGAAGCCGAGCGGGCACAGGCCGTGATCCTCGACGTGAGCATGGTCGACGTCATCGACAGCTACATCTCGTACACCATCTCCGAGACCGCCAGCATGGCGCGCCTCATGGGCTGCCGGACGGTGCTGTGCGGCATCAGGCCGCACGTCGCCCTCACCCTGGCCCAGATGGGCGTCCGGCTGCGCCATGTGGCCTTCGCCCGGGACCTCGAGCACGCTCTCACTCTCGCCCGCGGCCGCCTGACGGGAGGAACCCCAGGAATTGCCCCGCCCGAACCCAGGATTCGGAGTTGACCCGGAATCATTCGACATCGTCGTCCACATACGCCGGGAGCAGGACATAGCCACGGCGCGGCAGGTGGTCAAGAACTTCGCCCAGGAGAACGGTTTTTCCCTGTCCGATGTGACCAAGGCCACCACGGCCGTGTCGGAGCTTGCCCGCAACATATACCGCTACGCCGGCACGGGCTCCGTCTGCCTGCGCCGCACCACCAGGGACCGCGGCACCCCGGGGCTGGAGATCGTAGCGGTGGACAGGGGGCCCGGCATCCCCGACGTGGCGCGCGTCCTCTCAGGCGGGTTCAGCACGTACGAACGGAGCCTGGGAATAGGTCTGGCCGGTGTGAGACGCCTCATGGACGAGTTCGAGATCAGGTCAGAGCCCGGCGCCGGCACCCTGGTCAGGGCGGCAAAGTACAGGAGGGGTTTCTGAGTCGGTGCACGAACGCATGACCTGGCTCGTCTCAGGCTGGTCGAAACCGCGGGTCGGGGAGCCCGCCAGCGGGGACTTCTGGCTCTCGCTCGAGGCACCGGGCCTGCAGGTGGTGGTGCTCGGAGACGTGCTCGGGCACGGACCGCAGGCAGCAACAGACGCCCTTGCCGTCCAGAGCGCCCTGGCAAGTGCACCCCCGGGCAGCCTCGAGCAGGCCTACCAGGCCGCCGAACTGGCCGCATCGAAAACCAGGGGATGCGCCCTGTTCCTGGCCACCCTGCAACCAGACTACGTCGAGTCCCTATCGGTGGGAAGCATGAGGGCATGGCTGATCTACCCCCATGGGGTCACCGTCCTGCCGCGACAACCGGGCGTGGTGGGACGCGGCAGGCGTCAGCCCAGGCACCACCGGGCAGAAACCCCGGCAGGGACCTGGCTTGTGGCCTGCAGCGACGGGATACGAAGCGGGTTTCGCCCGGGCACGGCAGCTTTCCGGGGCTGCACGCCCCTTGAGGTGGCGCGGCGGATCGTAGAAGGCTGGTCGGTCCCCGAAGACGACGCAACCTGCGTGGTCGCGCTCAACACGCGGCAGAGCAGGAGGCAATCGGAGGGGTGAGGCAAGGATGAAAAGGATAAAAGAGACCGCTTTCGAAGAACTCTACCGCCACTTCCTCGAGAACTACATGTTCGCGGGTGCCGGAGAGTCGGTCCTGCACTCCGCATACGAAGCCATACTGCGCAACATCGATCCCGACGAGCTGCAGTCGGCCAGCATCCTGGACATCCACACGGCCAGCCTTAAAGCAGCACTCTCCGTATCCCGCGAAAGCGACACCGTGCAGTGGCTGTACATACAGCGGGCCACCGAGTTCCTCGCCCAGGTGCTCGTCGTGTTCGACGCCCTCCTCCTCAGGCTGAGGGAAAGCGTCGAGCACGACAGCCTCACTGGCCTCCCCAACCGCGTAGGGATCATGCGGCGGCTCCGCGCGATGCTCCGCGAGGCGGAAGAGCAAGGAATACCACTCGTCCTTGCTCTGGCAGACATCGATAACTTCAAAGACATCAACGACAGCTTCGGGCACGACACCGGCGACGCCGTCCTCCGGGAGGTCGCAGCAGCCATGCAGTCGGCCGTCCGGACCTGCGACCTCGTCGGCAGGCTCGGCGGCGAGGAGTTTGTGATTGTGCTGCCAGCAACTGGCAAGCACCAGGCGCAGGTGCCGCTCGCCAGGATCGTGGGGGCGGTGCACACGCTGTACCCGGCGGGCACAGGCAGGGAGCTCACACTGAGCATCGGAGCCTGCGAGTTCCCCGGCGACGGCCCGGCAGACCCCAACACCCTCCTCCGCCTGGCCGACCAGGCCATGTACGCGGCCAAGAGGTCCGGGAAGGACCGGATAGCATGGCACACCGGGACCCCGGGCGAATAGCCCGCACTCGCGGAACAAGCGGGGTGTGAAGCATGGAGACGCAGGTTCGCTCGCAGGCCGGGTCCGCCCTGCTGCTGGTCATCGTGGTGAGCGCGGCATTCGCGATCCTGACTTCGCCCCTCCTCGACCTTGCCGTCTCAAGGAACAGGGCCGCCGCGATTGACCTCCGGCGTACCCAGGCCATCTACCTGGCAGAATCCGGGGTCGCAGAGGCCTCAGCCAGGCTCGCCACGGGAGACCTGCACCCGCCAGGCCCTGGGCAGGAAATCACGTTCAGCTCAGGGTCGGCACTGGGCTGGGACGGGGGCACGTACCGCGTCACCATCCGCAACACAGGAGGAAGGCTCCGGGTCGAGTCCACCGGGACGGCCGGCGGCACCTCGCGGACGGTCTCAGCCACCTTCGCCCGCACGGGGCTCATCCCCGCCCAGACGTTTCTCCCGGGGCCCCTCGGGGACGGGGTCATCGCAACCAGCCCCGACGACCCGCGGTACCTGGCCGGATACTCGCCGCCCCAGCTCGCCATACAGTTGCCCACCCTGCCGGCCCCGCCGGCAAGCTGGGACGGCAGGACCCGCATCGGGCCTGGCACATACGTCTTCGACAGGATAGAGGTGACGCGCCGCAAAGAAGGCCTGGTCGTGCAGGCCGACACAGGCCCGGTGGAAATCTACGTCGCCGGCTACGTCGTCGTTAGCGAGCACTGCACCGTGACCTGCCAGGGCCAGTACCCCATCCGCTTCTACGTCCTCGGCAGCCCGCCGGCCGACGAAGACTGGGCGGTCATCTTCGAAAACGATTCGCAGCTGACCTGCGCCACCCGGTGCGCGTGGACGGTCAGCGGTGGGGTGCTCATAGACAACCACGCGTACTTCGGAGCCGTCCCCGGGAAGGACCCCCCCCTGGTCCCCATCAGCCTCAACGCCACCGGAGACCTTTCGGTGGGAGCGAATGCGACACTGGGCAGTCCGCCCGCCCCGGGCAACCCGCCCCACATCCTGGCCGTCGTCGGATCGGCCCAGTTCGACAGCAACGCTTCCGCGTACGCGATGGTGCTGGCCCCCGCCGGGCAATGCGCCACCGGGGCCAAGACAGACATAGAGGGCGCCCTGGTCTGCGCTACCCTGGACACGGGGAAAAAGACCTCGCTCTCATGGAACGACGCGATCGGCCAGCTCACCGAGCCCGCGCAAACCTACGGCTGGGAAACACCCGCCGGCAGCTGGGAGGCGGAGGTGGGAACATGGGAGGTGCGCTGAGGCTGCTGCGGAGCCAGAAGGGTGCGGCACTGCTCGAACTCGTCATCGCCCTGGAACTCCTGGCCATAGCCATGCTGCCTTTCCTGACTGCCCTGGCAACCGCTGCCAGGGGCACCGCCGCCGGCGACGAAAAAACCCAGGTCGCCTGGCTGCTCGCCATCGCCGCAGAGGAGACGAAGGCCATGCTCAGGTCGGGCACCCTCCCGCTTCCCGGATCACCCACGACACAGGAGTTCCCCGCGTTCCGCGGGACCAGGTTCACGGTGCGCCGGACGCTGGAGCCAGTCCCGGAACTCGGGCCGGGGGCCGTGCGGGTCCGCCTGGCCGCCGAGGCAGATGGGCGCGTATGGGAGGCGGTGTTCCTGTGGCACAGGGGCGCATCATGAGGTACGGCCACCCGGAGGCCGGCATGACCATCGTCGAGGCCATCGTCGCGGCGGCCCTCCTGGGCATCGCCGTGTTCGCGATCGCCCAGACCCAGGTGTTCCTGCACAGGGGCTACGAGCACGGCATCGAGAAGAGCTATCGCAGCAGCCGCGCGGCAGCCGCGATGAGGGAAATAATCGACGGCTCCGGCGACGTCCCCGGCCTGCGGGCAGCGGCCGAGGTACGAATCCGGTCCGGAGGGACCGGCATCGCGTACCTCGTCACGACACGGGACGGCTCAAGCAGGGTGCGCGAATACTACGTCTCCGGCACCGACCTGCTGCGGGCGACGAGAGAACCGGAGCAGGGATGGCCCCAGTGGTCGGACGGGCAGGTGGTCGTAGGCGGCGTGTCGGCATTCTCAGCCAGCAGCGAGGGCAGCCTCTGGGTCGTAAGCATCACCACGGTCGACGGAACCACCCTCACAGCGGGCGCACTCCCGCACAACGTCCGACCACGAGGGCCATAAACCCAAAATCAGAGAAGGAGGCAACCGCGTGTTCGGTCAAGCCCGCATGCACCCGGGTCCCCAGGTGGACTGGGAGCAGTTCCTGGCAGGATTCCATGGCGCCCGGGGCATCATGCTCATGGTCGCGGAGGAGACGGCGTTCGAGTTCGGGCAGGTGGCGCCGCTGCTCCGGGAGCTCGATACGGACGTGTTCGGAGGCATCTTCCCGGGAGTCATCTTCGGCGACCGCTGGTACAGGAGCGGGGCGGTCGCCTGCGCGTTCACGGATCCTGTCCGCGTCGCCCGGCTCACCAGCCTGACCGAACCGCGGCTAGAGCGAGCGGAGAACACCACCCTCCTCGTCCTCCTCGACGGCATGGCAGCCGGGATATCGGACTTCCTGCACGGCCTCTTCACTTCCTGCAGCCCGGGGGTCACGTTCATAGGAGGCGGCGCAGGCAGGCTCACCCTGCGCCAGGAGCCGTGCCTGTTCACCCGGGACGGCTTCTTCGCCGGAGGGGCTATACTGGCCGCCACGGATACGACTCTGGCCGTCGGGGTGGAACACGGCTGGCAGGCGTTCCAGGGGCCCTACGTCGCAACCGCAGCGGATGGCACCCGGTTGAAGGAGCTCAACTGGAGACCCGCTTTCGAGGTGTACAGGCAGGCGGTCGAGCGCCACTCGGGAGAAACCCTCCACGAGGGCAACTTCTTCAACATCGCCAAGCGCTTCCCCCTGGGGATGGCCAGGCTGGACGGGACCGTGGTGGTGAGGGACCCCATCAGGACGGAGCCGGACGGCTCGCTGGTCCTGGTCGGCGAAGTCCCCCAGAACTCAGTCCTAATGCTCATGCGAGGAGATCCCGATCATCTGGTCAGGGCGGCAGGAACCGCTGCCAGGCAGGCAGTTTCCGCACACGCCCGGCGCACGGGCGCACCGCCCCGGGCAGCCCTGGTGATCGACTGCATCTCGCGCGTGCTGTACCTGGAAGAGGCTATGGAGCGCGAGGTCCGGGCCATAAGGGAAGCCCTTCCCCCGGGCACTCCCGTCTTCGGGTTCCTGAGCCTGGGAGAGGTGGCCTCCCGGGGGGACCGCTACGTGGAGTTTTACAACAAGACCACGGTCGTGGGGGTGGCATGAAGGGTGGAGGCCGACCTGGTGAGGGTAATTGGCGCCCTATCGCTCTCTTACGAGATCGCCCTCTCCATCGGGCAGAGTTTCGACATCGACCAGATGCTCGAGCAGCTCTTGAAGACCCTGGTCCGGGCATCGGGCGCCCACCGGGGCACAGCCTGGCTTATCCAGGGGGGGCAACCACGGCCCGCGGCAAGCGTGGGGCCAGGCGGGGGCGAATACCGGAGCCGTGACCTTACACTGCAGACCGTGCGCCAGGTGAACTGTGCGGGCCAGCCCCAGGTGAGGACCAGGGACGACCCTGAATTCGAGGCCGCATGTGGCCACCTCACGGGACAGGAAAAGGAGGTGCTCCTGTTCCCGGTAGGAAGGCTGCTGGTCCTGCAGCTCGTCTTCTCCCGCGCCGGGGCCTCCGCGGACCTGACAGGAGTCCTGCAGGGGCTGGCCCCCAGGGTGCACGGCGCCGCGCTGGCCTGCCTGGCGTACGAGGAAAGCCTGGCTCAAGAACGCAGCAGCCGGCGGCGGGCCGAGGATGCCCTAGCCCGGTCAGAAGCCCGTTACCGCGAAGTGGTCGACCACATCAACGCGGGTATATACCGGAGCACCATCGCCGGGCAGTTCCTGGACGCCAACCCGGCGTTTTTGGCCATGTTCGGCTTCGACAGCAGCCGCGAACTGGGAGAGGTCACCTGGCCGGACCTTTACGCCAACCCCGACGACCGCAGGTGCTTCCTCGAACGCATCTTTGCCAGCGGCTCCGTGAGGGGCCACGAGATCCTGTTCAGGAGGCGGGACGGCCGCACGTTCTGGGGTGAAGTCACCGCCACCCTGAGCACGGACCACGGCGAAACCCCCCACATCATGGGCGTCATCATCGACGTGACGGAACGCAAGGCCCTCGAGCAGAAGCTCAGGGAATCGGAGTGCCGTTACCGCCTGCTAGCAGAAAGCGCACTGGTCGGCGTCTACCTGGTCCAGGACGGGCTGTTCCGCTATGTGAACCCCGCGCTGGCGTCGACGTTCGGCTACCACCCGCAGGAAATCGTCGATCGCCTGGGCCCGCTCGACCTCACCCACCCGGAAGATCGGGAAACGGTGGCAGAAAACATCAGGCGCAGGCTGGCAGGGGAAATCGATTCAATCCACTACACCTTCCGCGGCCTGCGCAGGGACGGCACCACCATCACCTGCGAGGTGCTGGGGACCCGCGCCGAGTACAACGGACAGCCCTGTGTCCTTGGATCGCTCATGGACGTCACCGAACGCAAGAAGGCCGAGGCCAGGATGAAGTTCCTGAGCACGCACGACGCACTGACAGGCCTGTACAACCGCGCCTACTTCGACCAGCAGCTTCAGGCCTGGAAGGACGACGCCTCCCAGTACCCCATGGTCGTCATACTGGCTGACGTCAACGGCCTCAAGTCCATCAATGACAACCTGGGCCACGACCGGGGCGACCAGGTGCTGCGCGCAGCCGCAGGGGTCCTCAGGGCCTGCTTCCGCTCAGAAGACCTGGTGGCGCGCATCGGGGGAGACGAGTTTGCCGTTGTCCTGCCCCGGACGTGCGAGCCCAAGGGCGACGAGATCGTCCGCCGCATCCATGAGGCCGTCAGGGAATACAACAGCTCGATCCGGGAAGAAGACCCGCCTCTCTCCCTGGCAGTGGGCACCGCCGTGGCCGAGTGGCCGGACAAGCCCCTGGGAGACGCCCTCAAGGCGGCGGACCGCGCCATGTACACCGGCAAGGCAGCCACGGGGTCGGGTGCCCCGGGGCATCTCGTGCGGGCGCTGCTCTCGGCCCTGGCCGAACGCGACCTGGAAAGCGAGGAGCACACGAGGCGTCTCAAAGATCTGGCCCTCCGCCTGGCCGACGCATGCGGCATCAGCGAATCCCGCAAGCCGGCCCTCGCCACCCTCGCCCTGGTCCACGACATAGGCAAGATAGGAGTGCCGGACAGGGTGCTGCTCAAGCCGGGCCGGCTGTCCAGCGAAGAACGCAGCCTCATGCAGCAGCATGTGGACATAGGCTACCGCATAGCCCGGGCTACGCCGGAGCTCGCACCCGTCGCCGAGTACATACTCCACCACCACGAGCGCTGGGACGGCACCGGGTACCCGGCAGGTCTCAAAGGCCCGGAGATACCGCTTCCCTGCCGTATACTGGCCGTCGTTGACGCCTACGACGCCATGACCAACCCCCGACCCTACCGCCCCGTGCCCATGACTCACCAGGAGGCGCTGGCTGAACTGCGCCGCTCAGCAGGCCTGCAGTTCGACCCCGAGTTGGTCCTGAAATTCCTCGCCCTCACGACTTAGCCTGACAGGCTTCCGCCGCCTGCCTCGCCAACCCCCGGGCTACCAGGTGCACGAGCAGCCGCTCCTGCCGGCGGTCCAGCCCGCGTAACGCGACACCGCACGCCCAACCCGCGCCGGCCCGGCACGTCCACACCACTGCACCCTTGAGCACCCCCACCTCAGACCAGGGCTTCTCGGTGAACTGAAGTTCCACGCCCTCCCCCACCGGCAGTTCACTGGCCGCGCTGAGCAGAACCCCACCGGGGCTTACATCCTTCGCCCTCAGCCTCTCTTCGCCGCGGGCACTCCGGCACAGCACCTCCAGGTCAACAGGCAGCCGGACCGCCCGGCGCCTCTGCTTGACCCTCACCGGACCCGCCAGGACCACCCTCCACATCCCGTCCCTCACGCGCCGCAGCCGGGCTGGGAACACGTGAATGCCTGTCCCAAGGTGCACCCGGACGTCAGCCTGCAGCAGGTCGGCTGGCTTGCTGTCACCGGAACTGCCCGCAGCTTCCGCCGGCAGGGAAACCTGGAAGTCATCGTCCGAAACTACCCACTTTCCTTCCCACACCGCGCCCCGGCTGCTCACCTCCACCCTGGCACCCGATCCGGCCTGCAGGTGCAACCGGTACAGCTGCTGGATGTCCACCCATCACCACCTGCCCCTTCCTGTTACCAGTATCGGGGACTGGCCGGCAGGAGTACACCCCGGGGACGCACGGATCAGCCGGCTGGGCCTTTGCAGCAGCTCAACGTCTTCACCCGCTCTTCCGGGCGACGCAACACGCGACCCGGGCGGGCCCCTGTATGACTTCCCTCCTCGACCACGGGGACTCCGTTGACAAACACGTAATCGATACCAGCAGGGAAACGGTGCGGGTCCTGGAAAGTGGCATGGTCCTGGATGCGGTCGGGATCAAACACGCAGAGGTCGGCTGCACAGCCAGGAGCAATCACGCCCCGGTCCTGCAGGCCCAGCTTCCGGGCGGGCAGCCATGTCATCTTGCGTATGGCCGCTTCCATGGAAAGCAGCCCCTGCTCCCTGACGTAACTGGCCAGCACCCGCGGAAAAGTACCGTAATATCGTGGGTGCGGCCGACTGCCCGGATCCGGGCCACGGGGGCTTGTGGCCCGCCCGTCGGAAGCCACCAGTATGTCGGGATCTGCCAGGATGGTGCGCACGTCTTCTTCCTGCATCGCCTGCACCACCATTTTCACGTGGGCACGTTCTTCCACCAGCAGGTCCATCACCACGTCAGCGGGATCCTGTCCCCTCGCGTCGGCGATCTCCTGCAGAGTCCGTCCCTGCAGGTCCGAATTCTTTTCACTCCGGACGTGTGAAACGATTACGTCTCGCCAGCGCAGGTCCAGAACCGGAGGCTCCCACCGGGGCTCCGCAGGCTGCACGCCGTAGATCTGCGCCTTCACTCTTTCGCGCACGGCGGGCTCCTTCAGGAGCCTTGCCATCTCTTCCACGCCCCGGGCTCTCACCCAGGGAGGCACCAGATCCTGGAGACCGCTACCAAAGGCAGTGTACGGGTACTGATCGGCGTCGATGGGAAGGCCTTCGCGTCGCAGCGCCCGCAGGTGTTTGAGGCGCTCCTCCCCTTTGCCCCAGCTGCGGCGGCCTTCCGCCTTAAGGTGAGAGATCTCCAGGGAGACCCCGGTTTCCCTGACCACCTGCACCACTTCCCGCAGGGATTCCTCCCAGTGAGCCCCTTCATCCCGCAGGTGAACACTCGTTATCCCACCGGCCTGGCGCACGAGCCGGCACAGCTCAACAAGTTCGCCGGGCGTGGTGAAGGCGTCGGGAATATACGGGAGTCCCGCCGAAATGCCGAAGGCGCCCCAGGCCAGCTCACGCGTGAGCATCTCCTTCATGAGGCGGAGCTGGCTTTCATCCGGGGGGCCCTCCGCAAACCCCATCACCGCCACCCTCAGGGTACCCTGTCCTACCAGCGTGGCCACGTTTACGGAAATCCCCCTCGCCTGCAGCCAGTCCATGAACTGGCCCAGGGTGGTCCAGGCCAGATCGAGGTCGCCCCCCTTCACCGCCACCGTGTTACTGAGGTAATCGCGCAGAGCACCCAGTTGCTCTTTCCGGGTGGGAGCCAGTGTAAAACCACAGTTCCCCACCACTTCCGTGGTGACTCCCTGCATCACCTTGCTGTCCGCAGTGGGCAATTCGGGCAGACTAAGGTCCGAATGGGAATGGATGTCTATGAAGCCCGGGCACACAACCCTCCCGTCGACACGTATCTCCCGTCTCGCAGGTCCTGCCACCCTGCCCATGGCAACGACGCGGCCGTCTCGTACGGCCACGTCACCGGGGAATCCGGGGCGGCCGGTGCCGTCCACCACCGTAGCATCGCGCAAGATATAGTCGTACAAAGCAAAACCTCCTGAAGTGCTTCCCGGGGCTACTGCTTCATGCGCGGATCCAGGGCATCCCGGAGAGCATCTCCAAACAGGTTGAAGCCCAACACGGTCAACAATATGGCCAGCCCCGGAAAGACGGCCAGCCAGGGGGCCCGATGCATGAACGTGCGACCTGCATTGAGCATGGAACCCCAGCTGGGCAAGGGGGGCTGGGCACCCAGGCTGAGGTAGCTCAGGGTGGACTCCACGATGATGGCATCGGCCATCCCCAGGGTGGCCATCACGATCATGGGCGGAATGGCGTTGGGGATAAGGTGCCGGGCCACAATGCGCCACGAAGAAGCTCCCATGGCCCGAGCCCCTTCCACGAATTCCTTCTCCCGCAGGCTCAGCACCTGCCCGCGCATCACGCGGGCGTAAGACGGCCAGGTGACGAGGCCAAGCGCCACCATGGCGCTCGTCAAACCCGGTTCCAGCACGGCCACCAGGGCAATGGCCAAAAGGATGGTGGGGAACGACCACGCTATGTCGATCAGGGCGACCACCAGGTGGTCAACCCACCCCCCCAGGTAGCCGGCGGCAGCACCCAGCACGATGCCCAGGCCGGCCCCGATGCTCACCGCCACCACACCCACCGATAGGGAAATCCGGCTCCCATATATGATCCGGCTCAATACGTCGCGGCCGAAGTCGTCCGTGCCAAGCACGTGCTCTCGGGAAGGTGGGAGGAGCACCTCGTCCAGATTCTGCTCGGCGTAATGGAAGGGGGCCAGCCAGGGCGCGGCGGCGGCTACCACCAACAGCAGGAACACCAGGGCGGCACCACCCATCGCCGCCTTCCTGCGCCACAGTTGTTTCCAGACCCGACCGAGCTGGCCGTCGGCCGATAATCTCGATTCCTGCAACTCGTCCATGTGCTATCCCCAGACTAGCGGTACTTGATGCGTGGGTCAGCAACTGCGTAAAATACATCGGCCAGCAGGTTGCCCAGCATCACGGCCAGCCCGAGGACCAGCAGCACACCCTGGACAACCGGGTAATCCCTGGCCAGAATCGAATTCACAAGCAATCTGCCCATGCCCGGGCGGCTGAAAACCATCTCCAGGGTAACGGCACCACCCACCGTCCACCCCAGCCTCAGCCCCAGCAAACTGATGATGGGTATCACAGCGTTACGGAGGGCGTGCTTGTAGATCACCACCTGTTCCGACAACCCCTTTGCCCGGGCGGTGCGCACGAAATCCTGCCGGACGACCTCCAGCATCGCCGACCGCGTCATGCGCGCCACCAGAGCCGCCCCACCCAGTCCGAGGGTGAGCGCCGGCAGCACGTCATGGGCAAGCGAACCGTGACCGGAGATGGGAAACCATCCCAGGCACAGGCCGAACACGTACATCAGGATCAGGCCCAGCCAGAAGGGGGGCACCGACACGAATATCAGTGCCCCCACCATGCTGGCCTGGTCGACAACAGAATAGGTTTTCACCGCCGACACGATACCGACGGGCACGCCGATCAGGTATGCAAGCCCCATGCCGCCCAGGGCCAGCCCCAGGGTCACAGACAGCGCGGCCGCGATCAGATCAGCGACGCGCTTGTGCAGCAGTATGGAACGGCCCAGGTCCCCCCGGGCGACCCGGCCGAGGAACATTGCATACTGCTCGTAGAGGGGACGGTCGAGCCCCAGAGACTGCCTGATCCGCTCGTACACCTCGGGAGGTGCGTTCTGCCCCGCGATCAGCAAAGCGGGATCACCCGGGGCCAGGTGCATGAGCAGGAATACCGCGAGAGTTACCCCCACCAGGACCGGAATCAGCAACATCAATCGCCGCAACAGGTACTGGTACACGGCGGTGTCAGGCCCCCCGTCCCTCCAAACCCGGGTTACTTAAGCCGCACGTCGTTGAATATGGTGTACAGCGGGTGCATCTTGAAGTTATCCACCTTGTCGGTGCGCACTGCCTGGACCTTCTCCGGGAACCAGATGGGACACCACACGGCCTGGCTTATAAGATACTCCTGCAGGACCTTGTAACCCTGCGCCCTCGCCTCCATACTGGGCGCGTACTCGGCACCATCGATGAGCTGATCCGTCTTCTTGTCGACCCAACGCGAGTGATTCGGGTAGGGGAACTGCGAGCTGTAGAGGAACCATTGCAGGATATCGGCGCTCGACCAGGAGTACTCCCTGATAAAGAGCTCCTGCTTGCCCTCCTTGAGGAATGCGGCGTAGCTGGCGTTGTCGTATTGTGTGATCTCCGTCTGAATGCCTATCTTGGCAAGCTGCGCCTGTACCGCTTCTGCCACCCGGACATGCTCGGTCTTGTTCAGCGTGGCCAGGTTGCACTTGAATCCGTTGGGATAACCGGCTTCGGCCAGCAACTTCTTGGCCTGTTCGGGGTCATACCGGTGAGCCTGCCGGTCTTCCACATACTCGGGCAACAGCGGCGGGAGGTAGCCGTAGGCAGGAGAGGCAACCCCGAAGAACACCGACTTGACGATCGCTTCCCTGTCTATGGCCAGGTTGATGGCCTGCCTCACCTTCACGTTGTTAAAGGGCTTCTTGTCGGTGGCGTACGCCAGGTAACCCAGGCCGAAGTGCGGCTTCCGGAAAACCTGCACATTCGCCATCTTGCTGACACGGTCGACGTCCTGGGGTGCAACTTCAAGTAGCAGATCCACGTTCCCCGCCTCGAACTCCATCAGGCGGGTAGCGGCATCGGGGATAATGCGGTAGTTGATGTTCTTGATGTAAGCTGGGCCCTTATTCTGCACGAACTCGGACCCCCACTGGTAATCCGGGTTGGCGGTGACCAGCAGGTGATCGCCCGGCACCCACTCCACAAACTTGTACAGACCCGTCCCAACCATGTACTTTGTACCGTATTCCTTGGTACCCTCGGGCCCGTACTTCTTGTAAGCTTCCGGACTGATGATACCGGCATAGGTGGTGCTCAGCTTAAAGAGTACGTTGGGGTAAGGGTTCTTAAGGTGAAACTCCACGGTGTACTCATCCGGGGTTTCGATGCGGGAGATGAACGCGAAGTCCGAAGCAGAAGGGGAAGCGTTCTTAGGGTCGATGATGGCTTCGATGAACCACTTCACCGCCTGCGCGTTGAAGGGTGTTCCGTCGTGGAACTTCACGCCCTTGCGTAGCTTAAAGGTCCACACCTTTCCATCAGGGGACGACGTCCAGCTCTCCGCCAGGTGCGGTACGTACTTGAGATCGAAATCCCTCTCTACCAGGCGATCCAGGACGGTGTAGTGGGCGTCCGTTGTCCAGGAGGTCTTGATGTGATCCAGCGTTTCGCCTTCTCTGGCCAGGGCAACAACTATAGTGTCCCGGACAGGCTTCCCTGACTCCGACTGCGGCTGTTTTCCGGTGCACCCACCCAGGACCAGCACGACAGCCAGTACTGCTACCATGCACCACACAAACCGCCTGTGTTCTTGCCTCTTCATTCCCTCTCCCTCCTTCGCATTGGGCCTCTCCCGGTGACAGTCAGAGCAACTCGGCCTCGACCACCTCCCATCAGGCACGGGCCCGGGGACGCTACCTGGGAAGAGGCGTCAACGGGGCACGGCCGACCGCATACGGCCTCGCCCGTCGCAGCACCCGTCCCGGCCGGGCGCCCGTATGGCGCCCCTCTTCCACCACCACCTGCCCGTTCACGAGCACCCAGGCGATACCCTCGGGGTAGCGCTTGGGGTCACGGTAGGTTGCAGTATCCCGTATGCGGTTGGGGTCGAACACCACCACGTCCGCCCACATACCGGGCAGGAGCAACCCGCGATCCCGGATGCCCACCCTACCGGCCGGGCCCGAGGTCATTTTCCGGATGGCCTCCTCCAGCGACAGAACCCCCCGCTCCCGCACGTAGCGCGCAAGGACGCGGGGGAAGGTACCGAAGTTGCGCGGATGGGGATGGCCGGTCGCCAGCGGACCATCCGTCGCCAGAGCGGAACCGTCCGAGCCGATCAGGGAAAGAGGGTGGCGGAGGAGGGTCATGATTTCGGCCTCCGTCGTCTCGAAGCGGATGACCTGCACCAGCCCCTCACCCTCCTGCAGCAGGTCGAAAGCTGCCTCGTAAGGATCCTGGCCCCGCAATGCCGCTATCTCGGCCAGCGACTTCCCCTCCCAGGGACGCCCACCGCCCAGGCCCACCCGTGCCACCAGGAACTCCCGCCACACGCTGGGCGGATCGTTCCCTTCGAAGAGGTCGCGGCGCATGTCCTCCCGCATGCGCACCCGGGCCTGGGGCTGCGCGAGGCGCTCCAGGAGAGCATGCCTGCCCCCCTCGAGGGCCCAGGTCGGTAGATAAGAACTCAGCCAGGTGCTGGCCGCTGTGTACGGGTACACGTCGAACGATACGTCCACGCCCGACCGCAAGCGGTACTGTCCGATGAGGCGCAAGGTGTCTTCGGCCCGGCCCCGGTGGTGGCGACCGACGCCCTTATGATGAGAAATCTGAACCGGCTCCCCGGAAAGGCGGCTGACTTCCAGGGCTTCCCGGACGGCCTGTACTACACCGCCTTCCTCGTCGCGGATGTGGCTCGAGTAAAAGGCGCGGTACCTTGCCGCCACGCGGCACAATTCCACGAGCTCCCCCTGATCGGCCCAGGAACCGGGCGCGTAAGC
Organism: Bacillota bacterium; assembly: GCA_040757085.1. NCBI lineage: Bacteria > Bacillati > Bacillota > Bacillota bacterium. Next base: position 15,975 of record JBFLXJ010000031.1, read on the forward strand.
AAGCCCCGTGGAAAAACCCCACGCCCCCTCCTCCAATCCCTGGGCCAACAAAGCTGCCATCCTGGCCACTTCTTCCTCGGAGGCCGACCGGGGGGTGTGCCCCATCACTCCCACCCGCAGGGTGCGGTGACCAACCAGGGTGGCCACGTTGACGGCCACCCCTCGCCGGTCAAGCTCCTCCAGATACTCACCCACCGTGCGCCAGCTCCAGGAAAGGAAGTCGGCCAGGTGGCGGGCAGTATCCCGGAGGTAATCCACCGCCTCATCGAGCAGGGGGGCTGCGGAAAGCCCGCAGTTACCCACCACCTCGGTGGTGACCCCCTGCAGCACCTTGCTCATGGCCCGCCCGTCCACCAGCAGGGTCAGGTCGGAATGGGAGTGGATGTCCACAAATCCCGGTGCCACCACCATCCCGCTGGCGTCCAGAACCTGGCGGGCGGATTCTTCATCCAGGTGCCCGATGAGGGCCACCTTGCCGTCCCTGATGCCCACGTCACCACGCACCCAGGGGTTGCCGGTACCGTCCACCAGCATCCCGCCGCGGATGACCAGGTCGAGTTGCCCCTCTGCCTCCGGCATGCCGTTCCCTTCCACCGCCTCTGCCCTGGCCACGAAGACGTACGCCTGCCGACGGCTGCTCCGTCAGCGCACTGCAGCCTCCACCTGCGGGGACACGGGTACCTCTACCTCCAGGGGACGCAGGCAACGCTTCATCATGCGCAGGGCACGGGCGGGGTCCAGGCGACCGTACAGCCCACCCACGATGCTGACCATGTATGAGGCATCCAGCAACACCTCTCCCCGGGGACGCAGGACATGGGCCTCAGTCGGGTCATACAGGGCACCCGAGGCGATGATGCGCAGGTGCTCCAGGTACCCGGGCCCGGCGTCCCGGCATTTGTGGTAAATGGTCCCTCCGATGAGTAGCGTGGTGCAACGATTGTTGAAGAAGTTCACCCCATACTGCAGGAAGTAAGTGTCCGTCTCCTGCACCCTTCCCACGTTGTTCCTGGTGGTGATGGCCATGATCTCCCGACCCAGGTGGGAATGCAACCAGCTCTCCTCCTCCGACGCCGGCAGGTGGTGAGGGTGAGCGGAAAGATACCTGAGGTAGGAATTGACATCGAACAGCGCCCCCGGCCGGTCGGAACTGAAGAACTGGTGAAATACGTCTTCGCCCACCAGGCCGGGAACCCTCTTGGAGTCATGCGGCCGGGGCCGGAAACCCGGGAACCGCTGCCAGAACTTGCGGGAGAGAACCTCTGCCGCCGTACCGTCCGCAAAGTGGGGCAACTCGAGCAGGTTTTCGGCATCGTACGCCAGCCCGAACTTCCCCTCCACCCGGCGGTATGCCAGGGGGGCATTGGGGGTCTTGAGGATGGTCCGCTTCACCCGCTTGCGGGGATCGTCGCCGGGGTAGGCGTACAGCGGATTGGATGCCACGTTGGCGTAGAAGTCCGTGGTGGCACCGCCGATATCCAGGGCCACCAGGTTGCCCAGGCCGGGCTCGTCCTGGTACCCCTTCGCCAGCAGGTTGATACCCAGGAAGGCCGCCCGGGGCGTGGGCAGGAACGGCGCACTCATGTACTCCTCCACCACATCGAAGCCCTTGCCCCGGATGATCACGGTTTGGAAGAGATCACGGATGGCCTCGTTCACCGCCTCGATGCGGAAGGTGTTCACCTCCGGCATCACGTTGGGCGTCACCCGCACGTCAACACCGTTGATCCGGAAAATGCGCTCTACCTCGGCCGCCACGTCCTGGTTGCCCGCGTAAATCACCGGGATGCCGTAGCGGGCGTAGGTGGCTCGCCGGGCTTCCTCAGCCAGCAAGCGGGCATTGTGCAGGATGATCTCCGCTTCCCCGCCGTAGTCCACCCCACCGGCCAGCAGGATCATCTCCGGACGATCGTGCTGGTAGATGCGTTCCACCTCTTCATCGGTGAGACGGCCGGCGTAGCTCCCCACCAGCTTGGCCCCGGCGGTCAGCGCCGCCAGTTCGGCAGCCTCCCCACTCTCCTCCGGCACCAGACCCACCGTCACCACCTTGAGACCACCTTTGGCACTGGAGCAGGGGAGTTTGATGTCGTACTCCGCCATGGCCCGGGCCAGGGGCTCCCAGTCCCCCCGCTCCCGGCACTCCTCCAAGACCCCCAGGCCGTTGGCCAGGCCTTCCCGCAAGTCCTCGGGCGTGGTGGCCACGTACCGAAGGTGGAATTCCTCCCGGTCCGTATCGAAGGTGCCGATCTTGGTGAAGGTGCTGCCGAAGTCCACCACCAGCACCTTCTTGCCCTCCACACGGTGGATTCCGACCCGGTCGCGGAACGCCCGTACCACCGACTCGTCGATGGTCTCCGGCAACTCGGTGATGTACGACTCCTCGTCCGCCACCGAAATGCTCTTGTCAAAGTACCAGGGATAACGGGCGCGCACGAGGTCGACCCGCTCCATCTCGTCCTTGACCTTTCGATGGTCAAACTCGTCGATACGACAGCAGCCGTCGACCATCTTCGTGCGACACTTACCCACCATCTCGTAGCGCTTGTCCAGCACCGTCAGTTTGGGGGCCTGGAACAAACCCGTCTGCAGCGCCAGGTCCAGCGTGTCGGGACTGATCATGCCACACTCGCCACCCGGGTAGTTCCGTTCGTCCACGAACGACAGGAGCATGGTCTCGTAGTTGCGCTCCCGGGCGGAAGGCTCGGCGCGCCGGGCAGCCTCCTCGGGCGGTACCGCCCAATCGAGGAAGTTCTGCACCGTCACCGGTCCTTCGTACCCTCCCATGAGGGCGAGGTGCAGGATGTTGTACATGGCCCCCCGCTTCAGCTCTTCTTTACGGGCCACCAGACGGGGATCGGAAAGCGGGTCAGGACGGTGGCCCTTGTAAAAGTCCTTCACCACCTGCTTGACGATCTCGCACGACTCGATGATGTCCCGGGCCCGGGCCTCGTGGTGGGCCTCCGGATAGGACACCACGTGGATGATGTCCGGATCCACGAACATCTGCCACCAGGTGGTGATGGCCAGGTGGCCCTTGGCCATGTTGAGGTTGGGCGGGAAGCTGGACAACCCTCCCCGCGTCTCCTTGATGATGTGGAAGTCGAAGTGCCGCGTAAGGGGCTCGATCAGTTCGTAGGCCGCCTGCATCTTGGCCAGGTCCATCAGCCCCGATATCTGGGGTGGAAGGTCGAACATGAGCTGCATGATGTAGTGGCGGATGCCCATCTTCAGGGCCACTACGCCCGCCACCACGTGGTCGGTCACGTACATGTCGTCCGAGCAGTTGCGAAGCTGCCACTGGTGCGGATCGTTGATCTCAAGGGGCTTGTCAAGGGAAGCCCACCAGCGCATCACCCGGAAGTGCTCATCAAAGGAATCACGGATAGAGATGGGTCCCCGGCCGTCCAGTTCGTTGTAGAAGAATATGGGCACCGCCGGGAAGGGCATGTGCAGGGTCTCTTCGAAGATCTTGGCCAGTTCCAGCAACTCGTCGGTGCCCGAATAAATGCGGATCATGGGGAAATTGCCCCGGCGGGTGGCCTCCTTAAGGCGGACCAGGTCCTCCTTGCTGCGGATGGGTACCCCACCCTGACCCTTGAGGTATTTGGCAGGATCCTCTTCTCCCCGGATGAACTTGGCCAGGTAGGCCTGGCTGGGCTGGTCAGGACCCAGGGACACTATCTCCAGGGCCCCCGCCTCCGCCACCTCCATGACGTCGCGAATGGTGGGCTCCACGCTATCGGCGGCGATACCGATGTGGGCCCGCAGGATGGGCCGGTTCTCCCGGTCCCGCACCTGGCGAATGCGCTCCAGCAGTTCGTCCGACCACTGTTCCTCCGCTACCCGCCGCGGGGGCTTGCCCAGGGCGAAGTCCAGCAACTCCTCCATGGTAACGAAGTCGTCCACGATCAGAGCGAAGAAGTCCCGGAACTTCTCCTTGTGACGGTATTCTTCTGCCACCTTGTCCAGGTCGTAGTGACGGTCCTCGGGCAGGGAAAAGCGGTCCTCCAGCACCGGTTGCCCGGTCATGGCCCGCACCAGGTTGGCCGCCGGGCGCAATCCTCCGAAGCAGTAGCGGATGCCGCTGGCCTGGGGATTTAGCCCATACTCCCACGCCTTTTCCACGAACTCTCCCACCAGCTTATCCACGTGCAGGTCACCCAGCCGAATGGAGATGCCCACCACCTCGGGGCGCGACTCCCTGATCTTGTTGATCACCTCCCCCACGGGAACAGCCGGCCCCAGCTTGATGGCCACGTAGCCCATCCCCAGGTCCTCCATCCATTCCGCGAAGGATTCCACCCCCAGGGAATGGACGCAGTCCCCAATGGCCGCCACCAGTACCCGTCTCTTCCTGCCCACCCCAGAAGTGTCGCTCATCGCCCAACTGCCTCCCGAACATCTGGCTCGAGTTTCCCGGCGATCGGCTCAAACTCACCCGCCAGTGCCTCAGCCAGCGTTTTCACTCCATAACGCTGCGGAGCCCGGCTGCGGGCCACCCCCTCGGGTGACAGCCTGCCTTCCCGCAGCCAGACCACGCCCATCCATGCCCCCACTTCTGTGAGCACCCCGTCGATGACGGGGGTCGCCACCCCCGCCAACTCCGCCAGCCCCCTGGTCACCACCAGCCCGAAGGGCACATCCTCCGTGAGGTACCTCGAGTTCAGATCCGGCCGGTACCTCCCCTCGGCCACCTCAACCACCGGCAGGCGGATCCCCCGGTAGGCCCGGTTGCTGGCCAAGGCCTGCAGCAAGCTGGACTGGTCGTCTATTTGGCCCACGTAAGCATCTTTCAACCAGGTGTAAACGTCCACCACGCCACCCAGGTCCAGCAGGCCACCGAAGGCACGGGCCAGGGCGTCCCGCAACTCCATTACCTCGGCGCTCATGGAGGCGAGCAAGGCTGCTCCTTCTTCTCCCGCCTCCTGGTAAAACAGAGGGACCTCCTGCGCTGCCAGAGCCCGGTCCCCAAGCCGCCGTATGTGGACGTACATGAGCCCGGGATGCAGGATTTGCCCGGTATTCGCCAGGGTCATGGCGGTGAGGCCTCCCCCCGCCACGACAGGCACTCCCAGCCACGCGCTGAGGATACTGGCTACCCGGGGAGCCGCTGCCTGCGGACGACTACCAAGCAGGACGCGCGCCTTTGCCCCCAGCACCCTCACCCGGCAACCGTAGACTTCGAGCCGGCACGCCCAGGGCAGGGTCTGCAACCCGAAGGCGACCATCCCTGGAACTCTGCCGGCGAGCTCCTTCACCTGGTACTCGAACCCGCCCCGGGCCGGAATCGCCCCCACCATGGTGCCGGGGCTCAACCAAGGCGAAAGACCCTCCAGCAAACTCTCGTGGGCAAAGGCAGGCGCCACCAGCAATACGGCCATGGCGCTGGATGCCATCCGGGGGTCACGGGTCACCACCACCCGGCCCCGGTCTACCATGCATTCCCCCGCCGAAGACACTACGGTAAGCCCGCCCGGGGACCCGGCCATGGCCCGCATAACCCTATCGGCTTCGTCCCGGTAAGGGAGGTACCACACCACTTCCAGGGACGTGCGCAGGGCCAACGTCGCGACGAGGACATGGGCCCCGTGTCCGCCCCCCGCCACCACCACCCGCGGCATGCCTGCGATCCCGGCTACCCCGCCAGCGACTTGTGCCTCATCCACTGCCCCCTGCCGCCCTTGCGGACCACGTGGTCACCATCTGTAATAACTGGTCATGACCAGTATAGCATATTCGGCACGAACTGGCCAATTCCTGCTCCAGCCCGTTCTTTTTTGCGACCTCCCATGATGTGGGAGGAGTCCACCGCCCTTTTCAAGTAAGCAATGCTATAGGCGACGCCTGTGGGCAGCATGCCCACCGGAAGACTGGCCGAGCCAGTCACCCGTCGACACAACCGCCGCCACTGCCTTTCCGAATTCCACGGTGCTCACCGATCGGCAGTTTTCCGCCATCCGCGCCAGATCAGGAGTAACCGTACCGCCCCCGACCACCTCTTCCACGGCGGCACGAACCAGCCGCGCAGCCTCGTGCCAGCCCATGTATTCCAGCAACATGGCCCCGGAGAGTATCAGCGAGGTGGGATTGGCTTTGCCCTGCCCCGCATATTTGGGCACCGAACCGTGGGTCGGCTCGAACACAGCCACCTCGTCAGACATATTGGCCCCCGGGGCCACGCCCAGCCCGCCCACCAGGGCAGCGGCTGCGTCGGACAGGTAGTCGCCGTTCAGGTTGGGGGCCGCGATCACATCGTAATCCCCAGGCCTGGTGATCAGCTGCTGCAACATGTTGTCGGCTATCCGATCCTTGATCACAATGCATCCATCCGGCGCCCGTCCAGTGCCCAGCGTATCCTCTCGCACCACCCGATCGCCAAACTCCTCATCGGCGAGCTCGTACCCCCACTGCCGGAACGCCCCTTCCGTGTACTTCATGATGTTACCCTTGTGGACCAGGGTGACGCTTTTCCGGCCCCGTTCGAGTGCATACAGAAACGCTTTGCGAACCAGACGACGGGAAGCCCGGCGACTGATGGGCTTGACGCCGATCCCGGAATCCGGGTCCACGGTTACCCCCAGCGAATCGGCCAGGAATTCGATCAGCCGTCGGGCGGCCGGACTTCCGCTGGGCCACTCTATCCCGGCGTAGACGTCCTCGGTATTCTCGCGGAATATGACCAGATCCACCTGCTCGGGGTGCCGTAGGGGCGACGGCAACCCCGGGAACCAGCGTACGGGACGAACGCAGGCGTAGAGATCCAGGGCCTGCCGCAAGGCCACATTCACACTCCGAAAACCGCTGCCCACCGGTGTCGTGAGTGGACCCTTAATGGCCACCTTGCACTGGCGGATGGCCTCCAGGGTTGCCACCGGCAGGTACTCTCCCGTCTTCAGGTAAGCAGACTCACCCGCCTCCAGGCTCCGCCACACCACCCGCCTCGCCCCCCCGTAAGCCCGCGCCACGGCAGCATCAAGCACGGGACGGGTCGCTTCCCATATCTCCGGCCCGATGCCATCCCCCGCGATGAAACCCACCACGGGGCGATCGGGAACCACCAGCCTGCCTGCTTCCCACCGGCACAACTCCCCCGAAACATCCTGATGCCCCATCCGTTTCACCTCACGCTTCCACGGCAAGTCGGCCGTGTCGCTTCACGTGAGCTACCAACCCGCCGTCCCGCAAAATCTGCAGCATTACCGGCGGAAGAGGTGCCGCCGCCACCTGGAAACCCTGCGTGACGTCCACCACCACTCCCCGCTCGAGGTCAACCCTCAGGAGGTCACCGGCAGCGATGCGGGATGTGTCGCAAATCACTACCGGCAGCCCCACGTTGATGGCGTTGCGGAAGAAAATGCGGGCCACCGACCGGGCCAGCACCGCGGCTACCCCCGCCAGCTTGATGATGGTCGGGGCGTGCTCACGGCTCGACCCTAGCCCGAAATTGCGCCCTGCCACCACGAAATCGCCCGGCTTGACCCGCGCCGGGAACCCGGGGTCGGCGTCCTCCAGCACGTGCCTTGACAGCTCGTGCAACTGGGAGCGCAGGTGGTAGTACCTGCCAGGAGCTATGTGGTCCGTCGAAATGTCGTCCCCGAACCTGTGGGCACAACCTTCCAGGATCACAGCAGCACCTCCCTCGGGTCAGCGATAACCCCTTTCAGAGCCGTGGCAGCGCAAGTGGCCGGTGAAGCCAGGAACACCCGGGCTTCCGGGTTACCCATGCGGCCCCGGAAGTTGCGGTTGGTGGTGCTGAGGCACGTCTCGCCATCCCCAAGGATGCCGAGGTGCACGCCGGCACACGGCCCACAACCGGGTGGAGATATGGTGGCACCGGCCTCCACCAGGTCGGCCAGGATGCCCGACCGCAAGGCCGCGAGGTACACCCGGCGCGAGGCGGGCATCACCAGCAGGCGCACCTCGGGCGCCACCTTCCTTCCGCGGAGGATGGAAGCAGCCACCTGCAGGTCCTCGAGGCGACCGTTGGTGCACGATCCGATGAACACCTGCTGCACGGGAGTGCCGGCCGCGTCAGCCACCGGGATCACCGCATCGACCCGGTGCGGTTTGGCCAGCAGGGGAACCAGCGCAGAAACGTCCACTTCTACTCGCCGGACATAGTCGGCGCCGGCATCCGGTTCCAGCGGTCGCCAGCAATGTTCTCTCCCCAGGCCGGCGAGATAAGCGCAGGTCACCTCGTCGGAAGCCACCAGCCCGGTCTTGGCACCTGCTTCCACCGCCATGTTGCAGAGTGTCATCCGTCCGGCCATATCCATCCCCTCGATGGCCGGGCCTCCGAACTCCAGGGCCTGGTAGGTGGCGCCGTCGGCCCCCAGGTGGCCTATTAACCACAGCACGAGGTCCTTCGGGTAGACGCCGGCGGGAAACCGGCCTGTGGCCTCAACCCGCACGCTCTCGGGCACCCGGAACCACGTTTCGCCCAGGCCCATGGCCACCGCCACGTCGGTGGAGCCCATCCCCGTGGCGAAAGCGGCCAGTGCCCCGGCCGTACAGGTATGGGAGTCCGCCCCCACCACCACCTGGCCCGGGGACGCGTATTCTTCCACCGTCACCTGGTGACAGATCCCGTACCCGCAGTCATGGAGCCGACACCCGGCACTTCGGGCGAAGCGCCGCAAAAATGCGTGGTCGTTGGACAGCTCCTTGCGAGGGCTGGGCAGACCGTGGTCCAGGAAGACCAGTGTCTTCTCGGGCCGATGCAGGCCGGCCATTCCCAGAGCCTCGAACTGCCGCACGGCCAGGGGCCCGGTGCCGTCGTGCATAAGCACCAGATCCACGGGGACCACCGCGAACTCGCCTGCCCGCACGGGTCGTCCCACCCTGTCTCCCAAGATCTTCTCCGCCAGCGTCCGGGGCATGATCCTGACCCTCCTCCGAAGTAGGCCGGAATGCCAACAATCAGGATTCCTGGTTGTTCTCCACCGCCCCCTTCATCACAAGCCACGCGTTCCAAATGTGCTGTCGCATTGCCCTTTCTGCCTGGTCGGGATCCCGCGCACGGATCCACTTCAGAATCTCGCCGTGCTCCTCCACGAGCTCCGCGGCTCTGCCCGCAGTGGAAATAGTGCGGGCGCGGTAACGGTTGATGTGGTCACGCATGGTCTCCAGCTGCTGGGCGGCAAGCTTGAGCCCGCTGGCCTTTTGTATGGCAGTGTGGAACTCGAGGCTCTCCACATCCACTTCTTCATGCCGGCCTTTCTGCACCGACCGTCGAATAGCAGCCAGGATTTGCTCCATCCGATCGAGGTCCTCCGGCCTGGCTCGCCGGGCAGCGTATCTGGCCGCCAACCCCTCAAGCGCCGCCCGGATGGCAAATACCTCCTCTATCTCGTCCTGGCTCAGCCCCACCACTTCGACCACTCCCGTGGGCAGGCGCCGGACGAATCCCTCTCGCTCCAACAACTGCAGAGCCTCCCGCAGGGGAGTACGGCTCACACCCAATTGGTCCGCTAGCTGGCTGGCCACCAACCTGGTTCCTGCCGCGATCTCGCCGCGGACGATAGCACGACGCAAGAGCCGGTAAGCTTCATCGCGGCGGCTACTCAACTCCACCCGGGGGAGAAATGGCACCTTCAACCTGACCACCTCGGATGCTGCACGGTGCATTTGATCTGCTGCATGCAGCATTCGCCATCCCAGCCAAAACTCCTCTTCATGACCACGTGGCCACCATGCAGCGCACAACGACATGCCGGCCAGGTGCCGGATGCGGCATATACAAGGATACCGAGCACATCCCGTACGCCCAGAGCACCTCTAACCCCGTCTCGCGGCCAGATTTGCAATCTCAAGTCGGTGGCCCGCAGCGGCAAGCCACGGGCCACCAGCGAACCCTGCCTCAAAAGGACAATCAACCCGGGCCCTACTCGGGAATCTGGGTGCAATAAGCAAGGGTGCGCTCGTGCTGCGGGATCAGGATGTCAGCCATTTGCGCCACTTTCACCGCATTGTCGTAGGCCTTGATGGCATCCGTGTGAATTCCAGGGGTAAGGACCGGCATATGGGCCTTGATCGCTTCGGGAGGATTGAAGACGTCGAGGGTGCTGCAAAAGCCCGTGATCACCGCCGTTCCCTTGGGTGTTTCCACGGACACCGCCTGCGTGCCGGGCGTGTGCCCGGGGAGGTGATGCACTCTTATCCCCGGAAGGATCTCCGCGTCGCCATCGACAGCCTTGATCTTGGCGCCTCCATAAAGGGCCCTGTCGTAAATAGCAGCCATCAACGGGTGGCCAGATTCGGCAAATTTGAGTTCTTCCTTCTGCACATAGACATCGGCCCTCCGGCACTTTGCCGTGTTTCCACAGTGGTCAAAATGCAGGTGGGTCTGAATAACAACGTCGATGTCCTGGGGCTCCAGCCCCAGCCGGGCAAGGCCCTCCTCGAAGGAGGTAACATCGCGAACCTCCCCCGGCCAGTACCTGGCCATAAGTTCTGCCGAAGCACCGGTATCTATGAGGACGTTCTTGTCCCCTGCCCGCACATACCACGCCACCACAGGGATGAATATTTCTTCCCCGTAATTCATGAAGTAGGTCATCAGCCCTTTGCTCAGCTTGAGCTCGCCGGTCACGATGGGCTTGATCACATACGGCATCCTGGGCTCCTCCTTTCTCATTGCACCTTGCCAACCCGGCTCCTGCCGCCTGGCCTCACCTGTGATCCCACCCCCTCACAGCCCGGATCACGCTTTCCCCAACAGTCCCTGAGCGCGAGCCCACTCTTCCATCCCCGGCCACTTGAACGGCCCGTAAAGGCCCTGGGCGATGTCGAGGCGATCACGCTGGGCACCTCCGAGCCACATCTTCACGATCTTGAAATCCCTCGCGTACTTCTCCACGTGGAATTCGTAAGAGTACCCGTAAGAGCCCATCAACTCCATGGCCCGGTTGCAAACCATTTCCGCCGTATCGGCCGCAAAAGAACGCGCGGCAGAGAACCTGGCCACCATTTGCGGGGTCCAGGGGGCACCGTACAGTTCCGGGCGGGTTACCATCCACGTGGTAGACAGGTAGTACTGCCGGGACAGTTCGATAGCCCGGAACATCTCGGCGATCATTCCAGCAAACAGGGAGCGCTCGCGTACGGGCGCACCGGCAATGGCGCGATCCTTTGTGTAGTCGAGCACGATCTCAAGGACAGCCTGAGAGAGGCCCGTGAGGCGGGCAGCCCCCGCCAGACGGCCCAAGCCGATCACATAGCCGCGTACGATCTTGGCGCCCTCGCCGGGCTGGGTGTCGATGCGGTAGCGCTCGGGGATGCGCACGTTGTCGTACCAGATGTCCACGTTTTCGTCGGTCCACACGAAGCCCATCTTCTCGTACGGCTTCGAGAAGCTCAGGCCCTCCGCGTCGGGTGGCACGTAGAATATGCCGATGCCATCCTCACCCAGGGACGGGTCCGTGGTGGCCACGGTCCAGTAACCAAGATGTCCCTTCAGATGTTCGCTCTCAAATCGCCTGGCCGGGCCGGCAGGACCAGGCCATATCTTGTGGCCTTTGATTACGTACGAGTCGCCCTCCTTCTTTGCAATGGTGCGGATGGTGCGGCCCTCCAGAGCAGGATCCTCCAGGTTGGCGCCGCCTGCCGGCTCGGTAATCGCCACGCACGCGGTCCACGCCTCACCGCCCACGATGCGCGGCGCAAACTCGCGCAGGAGGTCATCGCGCTTGGCGGCCACCATGAAGGAGACGACCCAGTGAATCTTGCCAACCATCGTGGCCAGGCCGATATCGGCGCGGGAAAGTTCCTCGTTTATCATCTGACGAACGACCGGGCTCAAGCCCAAGCCACCGTACTCCTTGGGAAGGTTTGCCCTGGTCAGGCCGAGATCGACGAGCCTGGCATACAGCCGGTGCAAAGTGCTCAGGGCAAGATTCTCGTCCCGATGCCATCCGCCCTCGAGGTCGTGGCGGTGGGGCATTATCTCCTTGTCCACAAACCGCCGGATGCTTTCCGCCACCTCGATTTCCTCAGCCGTACAGAAGGCCTGGGGGTACTTCTGCTTTGTGGTCAGCATCAAGTAGCCGGTGCCGGCCATCCTGGTTCCTCCTCCCTGCTCACTCACGCAGATCCCTCGGCCCGACCGAGCCCGAGAGCAGGGCCCCGCGGGCAGCCCTGCCAATCTTCCGCGCCCTCGCCGAGCATGTACAGCTCTTCCGTTCCCCAAAACAGCGAGAGGCGGCAACCGTCACCACATCGGTATTCCCCCTTTCCGCGCGCGCTCAGCGGAACCGGAACCGCCCTCGGGGCAACCCGGTAACCCCTGCCACGCAGGGACGCAAGAAGCATGCCGCTTCCCGCGCAGGTCAGGCCACAGGCAAGAAAGCGGCCGCACCGGCATAACGGGGAAGCCGCCACGTGTTCCCGGCATGGAGCTTCTCACGTCTTCGCGACAACCAATTCTTACCTGTGACAACCGCTGCCCTTGGGGCCCAAGCCGTACTTGCGCATCCTCCGGTAAAGAGTGGAAAGGCTGATACCCAGTTCCCTCGCTGCAGAAAGCCTCCCCTGAAGGGTGTCTCCGTAGGTTGCAAGGACCTGCCTCAGCAACTGGTATTCTCGATCTGCCACCGGGGGCTCGGCGGACTCAATCATGTGCTTAGGAAGGTCTTCCACCGTGATAACAGAACCCTGCGCTACCAGAACCGCACGGGTTATCACGTGATCCAATTCACGCACGTTGCCCGGCCAGGAGTAATTTTCCAGGATGCGGTATGCCCGAAGGTCGACTCCTCCCACACGTTTTCCCAACCGGGTCTCAGCCGCCCTCAGGAAGTGCTGGACTAGCAGCGGAATGTCTTCCCGCCTCTCCCGCAGCGGTGGCAACACCAGCTCCAGCGTGCTGAGACGGAAATAAAGGTCAGCCCGGAACTCGCCCTTTTCCACCTTTCCTCGCAAGTCGCAGTTCGTCGCCGCGATCACGCGGGCGGCAACCCTGCGGGGCTTAGCGCTGGCCACCTTTTGAACCTCACCCGTGTCCAGAAACCTGAGCAGCTTCGCCTGCAGCATCGGTGGAAGCTCACCGATTTCATCGAGGAAAAGGGTGCCCCCTTCGGCAAGCTCCGCGTATCCCGGCTTACCGTCCCTCCTCGCGCCGGTGAAGGCCCCCGCTTCGTACCCAAACAACTCGCTTTCCGCGATCTCCGACGGTATCGCCGCACAGTTAACCGCAACGAAAGGCCCGTTGCGCCGCCCGCTGAGACGGTGAATGGCGCGCGCCACCAGCTCTTTCCCCGTGCCGGTTTCTCCTGTGACCAGCACCGTGACCGCGGTGGGCGCGATCTTGCAGATCATCGCCTTGAGCTCTCTCATCGACCGACTGTCCCCGATGATATCGCCGAGGACGTCGCCCCCTGCCAGGTTAACCCCGGCGAAACAGGCCCGCGCGGGCTGCAGCCCGATCACTGCACCCGGGCACGTCCCTCGCCCGCCACCGCCGACGGGCTTGACCCGCACGGTCGCCGTCACACCCGTGGGCAGGGCAACGTGCTGCCCGTCAAGCCGATAAATCTCCCTAAACCCCGGCACGTCGCGGCCAGCCTTAAGACCGGGCAAGATCTCGGTCACCGGCCTGCCCACCGCATCGACAGGCAAGCCGACCAGTTCGGCCGCACAGGTATTCAGCTTGCGCACGAGGCCGTCTTCCCCCACGACTATGACGCCGTCCCCGACTGCCTCCATAATGGCGTCGGCCTCCATGCCGGCCCGGGCAACCTCGGAAAACAGAATGCCCGCCGCGGCGTCCTCGGCGAGCCACAACGCGAGCGCCCGCAGGTATTCGGCCCACGCCTCCCTGCGGGCAAGAACGCGATCTCGGGATTCTAAGTCGTAGGCGAGGATGCCGGCGACACCCACGACCTCCCCGTTCTGCCGAACAGGGGTGGACATTACCAGCGTGTAGGGACACACCCGGTAGGCTTCGCAATCGCGGCACCGGCCCGGGCCCCTGGGTTCAAAAATGGCAAACTCCTGACCGGTGACTATAGTCTGATGGAAATACGATCCGTGAGGCCTCGCCGTGCCCACGTTTGCCCTGTACCGGCTAGTCCCCAGAAGGCCAACCCGGTCTTTCCCTGCAACACCGATATCGACGCCGGTAACCGCCGCGGTTGCCGCCAGCAACCTCTGGACTTGCTCTCTGACCTCCGGGCTCGAGGCCATGGGCAGAACCCCCCACCGGACAAGCCGACGCAGAGACGCGGCATGGATCGCCGGGGAAGCTTGGTGAAACCGGACAATGCAAATGCGAAGGCTGATAACCCCTATGTGAGTTCTACCACCGGGCTACCTGGTCCTTCAAACCGGTGGCTCCTGATTGGCGGACTCACCCCCTGGGCCCCCCGGATTCCAGGAACCGTGTCACCTCCCGCCATACCTCCATGACGGCATGCGAAACTGGCCCGTCGGCGAACTCCACCAGGGGCTTCCCGTGGACGATGGCCTCCGTGAAGACCGGGTCATAGGGGATGCAGCCGGCCAGCGGTACTCCCCGGGCCTGGCACTCCTGCTCTATTTCTCGTGCTCCGGCCGGGTGCAGGTCGTAGCGGTTTATGCACACCACGGCGGCAACTCCGAAGTGCCGGCACACATCAAGGACTCTGACCAGGTCGTGGATCCCCGACAGGGTGGGCTCCGTAACCACCACCGCCAGGCCGGCTCCGCCCACCGTGGATATCACCGGGCAGCCGACTCCGGGAGGGCCGTCCGTGATGAGAAGCCGTGCGTCCCTTTCTTCGGCTAACTCCCTGGCCCGCCTGCGAACCACCGTCACCAGGCGGCCCGAGTTTTCCTCACCGGGCTCCAGGCGGGCATGCACCATGGGACCGTAGCGGGTCTCCGAGACATACCAGTGCCCCGACAGTTCCTCGCGCATGGTGACAGCCTGCACGGGACAAACCCAATGGCACACGCCACAGCCCTCGCAGGAGAGGGGATCGATCTGCGTACCCCTGACGGCACCAAAACGGCAACGGGCCTCGCACAGGCCGCACCCCGTGCACTTGCCGGCGTCGATGAAAGCCCTGCGGGAAGCCCGGAAATCGTGCGTTTCCCTGACCTCGGGATGCAAAAGAAGGTGCAGATCTGGTGCGTCCACGTCGCAATCGGCCAGCACCAGCCCCCAGCCGGAGGCCGCGAGAGAAGCAAAAGAGGCCACCAGGCTGGTCTTTCCCGTCCCTCCCTTGCCGCTGATCACCGCTATCTCCTTCACGGGCCGACCCCCTCCACAAGCGCCTGGACGCGGCGAAAAAGCTCCCCGAACCGCTCGGCCCACTCCGGTTCCGCCCGCACCAGGGGGATTCCCCGGGCATAGCTTGCTGCTATGCGCCGGTCCTGCGGGATCTCCATCAAAACGGGCAGGGCCCGCTCGCGGCAGAAAGCCCAGACTCCCGCGTCGCCGACGTCGGCCCGGTTGATCACCACCGCCGCGGGCAGCCCCAGCTTCTCCAGGACCTCCACCATGAGTTTCAGGTCGTGCAGGCCAAAGGGCGTGGGCTCCGTGACCAGGAGGCAAAAGTCAACCCCTTTCAATGCCTCGACCACCGGGCAGGACGTGCCGGGAGCCACATCGACGATCGCCACCTGGTGGCCACCAGCCCTTTTCTTGACCGCCCTCACCACCGGCGGGGCAAACGCCTCCCCCACGTTCAGGCGCCCCTGCACGAACGCCACGTCCCCTGCTTTCCCCACGTCCACCGTTCCCACGGGACGCCCTACTTCCGTGATGGCCTGCTGGGGGCAGAGCAAGCTGCACGCCCCGCATCCGTGGCACAGTGCGGCGAAGATCAGCACCTGCCCGGGGACGACAGCGATGGCGTGCTGCGGGCACACGTCAGCGCACCGGCCGCAGTAGGCACACTTCGCCGAGTCCACGCGGGGAACGGGTATTTCCACGGTCTCAGTCCGTTCGATGCATGGCTGGAGGAACAGGTGGGCATTGGGCTCTTCCACATCACAGTCAAGTAACTGCACCCGGTACCTCCTGCCGATGGCCAGGGCGAGGTTGGTCGCGACGGTGGTCTTTCCCGTTCCTCCCTTACCGCTTGCCACCGCTATGACCATGCCATCCCTCAGGGCAACCACTCCCCCGCAACTCCCGTCGCACCCGCACCTATCGGGGGCCGGACGGAGCGTCCGGCCCCCGCCTCCTGGCTACCCCCTCTCCCGGGGTTCTCGCTTCTCCAGTTCGCGCAGGCGCTCCTCGATTTCCCGCAGCTCCTCCCGTAGCGCCTCCGCTTCCTCCCTCAGGAAACGGGCCTCGTCCTCCGCTCCCCCTTCATCGTCTTCATGGGCTGCCCGGCCTGGTTCCTCCCCAGGAGCGGCAGCCCGGTAGGGTCCGGGGGCTACCCACGGTGCGCCAGTGCCCCAGGGAGCTGCCCAGCCCGGTACGCCCGGCCACCAGCACCACTCACCCCACGCGCGCGGACCCCAGGCACCCCGGCCCGGCCCGGCGAACCTACCCCAGCCACCCCAGGGGCCGGGTCCGCCCTTCCAGAAACCAGGCCCGAACAGGACCCTTCCTCGCATCCCGTTCTCACCTGCCTTTGTCGCTCAGTTACTGGCAGGGCCGCAACCGCCACGGCAGCCTACCTCCCGAGCCGGCTGCGACCCCGCCACCCACCCCGGGAGGCTGTGCCCGCCTACTTGTTCTCCAGTTCAGCCAGCCTCTTCTCCATCGCTTCCAGTTGCCTGCGCAGCGCTCCGCTCCAGGCCTTCAGCGCCTTCTTCTCATCGTACACAGGGCCATAACCATAACCCCAAGGGTACGCCACGGAGAACCCCCGTGGCCTCGCCCACCTGCGCCAGGCCCGTCCCCGGCCCCAGCCAAGTCCCGGAACCGGGTTCAGGAAACCCGGTACGGGAAAGCCAGCGCAGAACCCCGCAGCCCTACCCGTCATGGGTCCCTGCCCGAGAGGACCGGTACGATCGCCCCACGGCATGCCCGATCACCTCCTTTGCCGTCTCCCACTACGCGTGGTGGCATTCTCCCCCTCCGCGAGGGTGATCACACAAGCTCTCCCCCGGCTGAAGCTCTCCCCGGAGGAAAGCACTCACCGCCCAATCCACCGATCCCTCAACTCCAACCACGGCCCGGATTCCCCGCTCCTCGAACAGGGCCTGCGCACGGGGACCCATGCCACCTGCTATGATGCAGGCCACTCCCATGTCACCCAGGTAGACGGGAAGGAAACCGGGCTGGTGTCCCGGATTGGGGATCACCACCTTGCTTGTCACCTTGCCGTCCTGTACGTCAAAGATCGTGTACTCCGGACAGCGGCCGAAGTGCTGAGCCACTGCTCCAGCTTCCGACGCCACCGCGATTTTCACCCAGAACACCTCCACTCCGCCCGGGCCCGGATCTCACATGCGCCCGCCGCGCCCGCGACCCATACCGCGACCCATGCCGGAACCCCCGGGCACCCCGGCCCCGGGGGCTGACCCCGCGCACCGTCCGGCAGAGCGGGCCCCGGTACCCAAGTGGCTGGCCACGGTCGCATCGGCCAGGGGAACCAGTTCCCCGCGCAAAAAGGCCTGCACCGTCTCCCGCACCGTACCGCCCCGGGCAGCGTACACCTCTATGCCGGCAGCCCGCAGGGCGCTCATGGCGTTGGGACCCACGTTGCCCGTCACCACCGCCCGCGCCCCGCTGCGCGCAAGAAGCTGTGCCGTCTGGATGCCGGCTCCCCCAGCAGAGTTCACCGCGGGGTTCGAGATGGACTCGCACTCCAGGGTCTCTGAATCCACCAGCAGGAAGAAAGGGGCCCGGCCAAAACGCAGGTCAACGGGGGAGTCAAGATTCTGACCCTGCGCCGCCACCGCGACCTTCATCCCCCTCACTCCTTTCCCGTTACCGGAAGAAGGGACGAAAGCAGGGGAACCACGGCACCCTCGTACTGCTCAACCTCACCCCGGTCGCACAGCTCCGCGAGGTGAGGATCGAGGGGCAACTCACCGAGGAAAGGCACGCCCGTCTCCTGCGCCACCCGGTCCCCCTGGCCCGGCCCGAAGAGCCTCAGCGTCTCCCCGCACCGGGGACAGGTGGCGCACGTCATATTCTCCACCAGGCCCAGGATGGGGACCCCCAGCATCCCCGCCATCTTGATGGCTTTCTTGACCACCATCACCGCCAGGTCCTGGGGGGAGGACACGATCACCAGCCCGTCCAGGGGCAGCGACTGCAGAACCGTCAGCGGAGCGTCCCCGGTACCGGGCGGGAGGTCCACCAGCAGGTAGTCCAGATCGCCCCAGGCCACGTCGGTCCAGAACTGCCTGACAGCGCCCGCTATGAGGGGACCCCTCCAGATCACGGGGTCATCCTCATGCGGCAGAAGCAGGTTCAGCGACATGATGCTGATGCCCGTTTGGCTCCGTACCGGCAGTATCCCGAACCCCAGGGAAACCGGCTGCTCCTTCACGCCGAACATCCTGGGAATGCTCGGCCCCGTTATGTCGGCGTCCATGATCCCCACCCGGAATCCCTGCCGGGATAGCCTGATGGCGAGAAGCGCCGTGACCGAGGATTTCCCCACGCCGCCCTTACCGCTCATCACGGCTACCACGTGGGCGATACTGCTCAGTTCGTTCGGCTTCAGCTTTTCTACCGTACCGCGGCTCTCCTGGCCTCCAGGCCGTTCCCCGCCCTCGTGTCCGTCGACCATTCTCCGGTTCCACCCTCCTTCTGGCTGCACCAGGCACAATACCCAAACAGGCATAGCTCGCTGTCGGCGACCACAAAGCCCTTGCGCCGGAAACCGCCGGCCTCCACCTCCCCGGAATCGGCATCGAAGACCCGGCCGCAGGAAAGACACACGAAGTGGCAATGGGACTCGCCGACCAGTTCGTACCTCACCCGCCCATCCCTCACGCGCACCTGCCTCACCAGGCCCAGGTGCCCGAGCAGCCTGAGCGTACGGTACACGGTGGCCATGCCCACCCTCTTGCTCCTGAGCGAACGGTACAGTTCCTCGGCGGTGGGGTGATCACTTTCGGCCAGGGCTTCCAGCACCGCCCGGCGTTGGGGCGTTGGCCGGCACCCTGCCTGAGACAGCCGCTCGAGAGCCAGCTTGCCGGCAGCAGGCAAACGGACGCTGTTTGGCATCCGACCACCCCCATACCGGGACGTTCTGGCCATATGCCCGATACTTAGTATACCCGGGTTGTGATCGTATGTCAACAACTAAACCAGGCAATAAACCTCAGCCCCGAGGGCCAGGTCCTCCTGGAACCCCGCTCCCGGGCAGGTCAATTAGCTCACCACAATCGGTACAAAACTGCACTGCCGGCAACCTAACTGTAAGGATCCCCAACCTCTTTGAGCCGCCGCAGGGGCACGCCAGCAGGCTTGAAGTGCTCTATGGCGGGCTGAAGCCGATTCTGACCCGGAATTATCAGCGCTCAAGCCCCTCGCCGAACAGGTGAACCAGCGCGGCCAGCACCTCCTCTTCAGCCTCGCCTTCTACCCGAATGGTCACTTCCTCCCCGTCCCTCACCCCCAGGCCCAGCACCTGCAGGATGCTCTTTGCATCCGCCTTCCTGCCCCCGTGCTCGATGCTCACCTGGCAACCACTGTGCCTGGCAGCTTCCTGAACCAGCATCGCGGCCGGCCGTGCATGCAGTCCAACCCCGGTGCGAACTACAACACGTGCTTCAACCATCGACCCGCCATCCTCCCCACCCCATACTTGCCCGCTCACCCCGCCCCTCATGCGAGCAGCTCACGTACTTCGCCACCACTCCGGCAGGCAAGCACCCTCCTGGCCAGCTCCCGCGCCTCCACCACCGATACCGACCTCACCACCTCCTTCACCTCAGGAAGCAGCGACGGCGCCATGCTCAACTCTCTCACACCAAGCCCCACCAGCACCGGCGTCGCCACGGGATCGCCGGCGAGATCACCGCATACCCCCACCCACTTTCCAGCTCGCCTTCCCGCCTCAGCCACCCCGGCGATGAGGCGCAGGACGGCAGGGTGCAGAGCGTCGGCCAGAGACGCCACCCTCGCGTTGGTCCGGTCTGCGGCCAGCGTATACTGCGTGAGGTCATTGGTCCCTATGCTGACGAAATCCACTTCCTCAAGCAGGAAATCAGCCAGCAGCGCCGCCGAGGGCACCTCCACCATGATCCCCACAGGAAGCTCTTGGTAGGCTACCCCCCTCGCCGCCAGATCCTCCCCGGCCCTTGCCAAAAGACGCCTGGCAGCACGCACCTCCCCCAGATCTGCCACCATGGGGAACATCACCCACACCTCACCGTACACCCGCGCACGCAACAGCGCCCTGAGCTGGGCCAGGAAAACCTCCTCCCGCTCCAGGCACAGCCTGATGCCCCGCAGCCCTAGAAAGGGATTGGCCTCCTCCAGCTTCCCCAGCCAGGGGATGGGCTTGTCCCCACCCACGTCCAGCGTCCGGATGATCACCGTGCGCCCCGCCATCGCCCGCGCCACCTGGCGGTACACCTCAAACTGCTCGTCCTCGGACGGCGGCGAATCCCGGTCCATGAACAGGAACTCAGTCCGGAAAAGCCCCACCCCCTCGGCACCACAGGCAAGGGCCGCCTCCACGTCGCCGGGCAAGCCGATGTTTGCCGCAAGCTCCACCCGGTAACCATCTTTCGTCACCGCAGGCAGGGCCACCAGCGACTCGAGCCTCTTTCTACGATCATCCCACGCCCGCTTCCTGGCCTCCCACTGCCGCAGCTCCTCAGGAGCCGGGTTGACCACGATGGCGCCGGTATTCCCGTCCGCAACCACCATGTCGCCCGAGGCCACGGCGCCCACGACCCCCGCCGCACCCACCACCGCAGGTATCCCCATCGTGCGCGCCAATATGGCGGCGTGCGCCGTGGAACTCCCGCGCTCCATCACAAAACCCAGCACCCTGCCCCGGTCCATCTGCGCCGTATCGGAAGGCATGAGCTCTTCACCCACCACCACCACCGGCCCCGGAAGCTCCGCCAGCGGATGACCGGCCTGCCCCTCCAGAACAGATACCACCCGGGAAACCACGTCCCGTACGTCGGCAGCCCGCGCCCGCAGGTACTCGTCCGGCAGGGACGAAAGCACCCGCGCCACCTCTTCCCCCGCCCGCTCAAAGGCCCACTCGGCGTTGCACTCCTCTTCCCTTATCGCCTGCTCCGCCTTTCCCGCCAGCTCCGGGTCCTGCAGCATGAGAAGCTGGGCTTCGAATATGGCAGCCTGCTCGGCTCCGGCTTCCCGCAACGCCCTATCCCTCACGGCCTCCAGCTGCCGCCGCGCCGCCTCCAGGGCAGAACGCAGGCGCACCACCTCCGCCGCCACGTCGCCGGGCCGCACGGTGCGCCGCGCCACACGCCCGGCCCTGTGGAAGACATAGGCAGGCCCGATGGCGATGCCAGCTGACGCGCCCTGCCCCCGGAACTCCCTCGCGCACTTCATTTCAACAGCTCCCCCGGCCGAGCCGCCGTGCCTCCCACTCACTCAGCACCTGAGGAGTCGGCCGAACCAGGACCGTGCCACCTCTCCCATCGACCATAACCGTGTCTCCGTGCCTCACCCGCGCGACAATCCCCCGTGCTCCGACCACTGCAGGAACCTCCATCGCCCTTGCCAATATGGCCACATGGGAGGTTTGACTGCCCACCTCCGTAACCAACCCCAGCACATACTCGCGGCCCATTCTCACGACATCCGAAGGCCTCACATCGTGGCCAACTACCACAACGGGCGAAATGACAGTGGGCACGCACGACTTTTGTTCGCCGAGCAAGGCAGAGATTACGCACTGTGTCACGTCCCGGATGTCTGCCACACGAGCGCGGATGTACTCGTCGGGAACCGCCGCCAACCTGCGACAGACCTCCTCGCAGGCCTGGCTCACCGCCCATTCGGCTCCCCACAGACGTTGCCGTATCAGTTCCGTTGCCCTGCCTACCAGATCAGGATCTTCTATAATCAACTGGTGGGCATCGAATATCGCCGCATACTCTTGACCGACCTCACTAGCAGCTCTGTCCCTAACGGCTCGAAGCTCTTCCTTCGCCCTCGTGATCGCACCACGCAGGCGGTCCTGTTCCCGCGGCACTTCTCCAGGTTCGATCTGCCGGGGCTTAACTTCCAACGCCCCTGCCAACACGCAGGCAGGACCGATGGCAATTCCAGGGGAAACTCCGATCCCCCTGATCTCCAAACCCGGGGCCTCGGCTCCGAGAGAAGAACTCTGAGGAGAATACCCGGGGGTCCCTGCCCCTGTGTGCCGAGGTTCAAACTCCCCACCGGACTCTATAATACGCTTCAAAGTGCTCAAGGCCTCATCCTGGTCAGGGCCCTCGGCAGATATGGCGATTTCTTCTCCCTTCTCAACAGCCAAACTCAAAACCTGAACAATGCCTTTGGCATCGACTGCAGCCGAATTCTTGGTCAGGTTACGAACGCTTATGTCCGACCGAAAACGGGCGGCGGCCTGGACGAAGCGAGCCGCCGGACGCGCGTGTAATCCCAGCGGGTTGGACACAGTGACAACCACCTCTGCGCCGCGCGGACGCGGAGCAGGAGCCGGCTGGGACGAATGACCGGCAGCATCGGGTATTTTGGGCAGGGTAACAACCGAACGAGCTGCCGTATCTATTTGGTGGAGCGAGCTCCCGAGCGCCGCCTGAACGGCCGCCGCGATAGCACCCTCCACCAGGGGCGCAGGGCACAACAACACGCGCTCCCGCTCTTCAGGAGACAACATCTCGACCGCCATCTCCGCGCTCAGAACAGCACTTCCGAGATCCATCAGCACGACAACTCCGTCTGGGCTGTAAGCCCTGCGGATCCCATCCAGTATGCGCTCCGCGCTGGTGCCAAGAGTGTTCTCATCAAGCCCTCCTGCAGCCACAATGCAAACCTTGCCCTGAGTTACCTGATCGGCCAGCTCCTTGACACCCTCGGCCAGTTTTTGGCTGTGTGCGACTATCACAATACCTACCATTGACGGCCTCACCCTGCTTAAGAATTTACCGCGCACGTTCACCGCAATCGGGACAACCGATTACCTCCTGAACGCGCCCCAGGCTCTCTAGACTTACGTCTTCCGCTGATGCAGCCACAAAACCGACTCTCCCGCACCTGCAAGCGTACCAACCCGGGGAGGCCAGGCGAAAAGGAACAGCTCCTTGCGCCAGTAATATCTCTTCGACGCCCCAACCCCACCGGGCGTTGGTCAACAGGCGACTACAACCAGCCATCTGGAGCTTGCGCACATACAGGCCAAAATGACGGCAGTGTCGCATCAGCAGGATCGCCACCGTGACACCTGCTGGAAAATGCCAGGTGCGGGCATCGGCGCACACCGGCACCAGATTGTCCGGCAAAGAAGACAATCCTGCCCTGAGCACCTCGGCGTTCATCTCCACAGCATACACCCGCCGGCACCGCTCGGCAAGCCTGCGGGCCAAACGCAGGTCTCCGGCACCGATGTCCAGGACCACATCGTCCCGATAAACCCTGTCGATAACTGCAGCATAGGTCTCCTCATCGTAAGGAACCCAAAGTGCTTCCCACGGGTCAAGCGCCTTCACCGTAGCACCACCTTGAGAGTAATCCCAATGCCGTAACAGGTCATGAGTATTCCCAGCGCGAGGAGCCCGAGGTCAAGCCTGCGCTGCCAGTGCCGCGCAGGTCCCAAATCAAGCGCGACCGCCCGTGCGCCCAGTAACGCGTGCACGATCACGACAACCAAAAAGGCTGTTTCTATCACAAAGGCCGCCGGCTGCCGCAGGTACGATACCACCTGGTCGTAGGTTCGCAGACCGCCTGGCGCGGTAAAATGCTGCGCGACCATGTGGACAGATCCCAGCACCACGAGCAACACACCGGTCACCGCCTGGCCCAGCCAGGCAGCCGTACCGCCCCGAAGAACGCCTCGCGAACGCAAATCTCATCCCCCCGTTGCAAATATGCCGTAGCCGACCGCTGCAGTAACCACAGCGCTTATTACCCACGTCACCCAGATCAGTTGCCTGTACCTGAGGGCACCGAACCCCAGGCCCAAAGCACTCAGACGGATGCCGTTCAGACCGTGTACCAGCAACGCGGCGACCAGCAGGACATCCAGGGCCAGCATAGGAGGGGTTTTGGCGACCGCCACAAACCTGTCCCACGCCTCCGGTCCAGCAGCGAGCAGACTGAGGACCACAAAATGGGCGAGAAGGTACAGCAGCAACCCCACACCGGTGACCCGGTGGATGACGAACGCCACCATGCCTGGCTTCCGGCCCCGGAAGTCCACCCAGGCCAGGATTCGTCGGGATATGGAGAACTGCCCCCTCATCGCAGGTCACGCCCTCCCATCATCTGTGCGAACTGCCTGATGAGGATTCGGCGCCGAAGACGCATGATGGCGCTGCCAGGGTGCACCTGGGAGGGGCAAACTTCGCTACACTCAAGCACGCCATGGCATCGCCAAACGCCGTGGTCGCCGTTGACAAGTTGCAGCGCATGATGCGGGTCAGCCCCCCGGGGTTCGCTGACAACCCGCTCCGCTGCCGCCAGAGCCGCCGGCCCCGCATAGAGCAAGTCACTGGCGGCCACGGGACACGCCGAGACGCACAGGCCGCACTCAATGCAATCCTCAAAGCGCGTGAGTACTTCAACGTCGCCCGGACGGATCGCGGGCTGGCGTTCCGCCTCCCGAATTACTCTCATATCCACTTCTTGCAGACGGCGAAACATGGGCGCAACGTCAACCACCAGGTCGGTCACCACCGGAAAGTTCCGGAGCGGATCCAGCGTCAAGACCTGGCCATCGGGATAGTCGGACACGCGGGTTACGCAAGCCAGTCTCTCCACGCCATTCACGCGCAGTCCGCACGTTCCGCACGAAGCGTGGTGGCAGGCGTGCCGGAAAGTCAGAGAGTTGTCCTGCTCTGCCCATACCTTCTCCAGGGCATCGATGAGGTGAGCAGATTCCGGTACCTCCACGTGAAACGTATCGTAACGGGTCGCGGACCCGGGCTTGTACCGGAAGATACGCAGCTGCAGCCGGCGCACCTGCATCCCCCCTAACAGTAAAAGTTTCGGTAGTAGGGAAGCACGAATTCGCTGGTCCGACACTTCTCCTGCAACCCCAGCTTAGCACACACGATGTCCGCGGCTTTCTCGGCCATGGCCCGAGCGGTGGTAGTCTTCCCCCCAGTGATGGTCACCAGCCCCTCAACCCCGTCAGCTGCATGGTCAAAGCACTCGAACGTCCGGCTGAGTTCCCTCCCCTCAGATGCCACCCCTCGCTGCGCCAGCAGTGGTCTGGCCACTGCGAAAATGCCCCGAGTTGCCATCCGGCGCAACCCGGGCAACAGCTTATCACCTGACTCCAACATCCTGTCCACATGGTCAGCGGGGATGGGTATGAGGTCCGGGTCTTCCACCCTCCATGACGTAGTTCCCACGATAGACGTACGGCGCTGCGGCACTACGATGTCACCATCCCCGGGCTCGTTCAGCCGATTGATCACCAGACAGTTCAGGCGCTCCCGCACTGCCACCATAACACCGGCGGTAGGCACCACGGGAACATCCACCCCGGCGAGAGCCGCCACCTTTCCCGCCCACGGCCCAGCGGCGTTCACCACCACATCGGCCCCGATTACCTCCTCCTGCCCGGACCGCATGCTCCTCACACGGACGCCTGAAACCGACCTCCCGGACTGTGTGATATCGATCACAGCGGTGAACAGGCGCACCGAAGCCCCGCGTGTCTTGGCGCCAGCCAAGAAGCTGAGGCATAGCCGATACGGCTCGAACACCCCATCGGGAACCAGGACCGCCGCCAGTGCTTTGGGGTTCAAGTTCGGTTCGATTTGTAGCGCGCGCTGCACCGGAATTTCTTGGGCCGGGATACCGCACCTGGAGCATGCATCCAGGAACTGCTCTTTGTAAGCCAGGTCACTCTCGTTCAAGGCTACGAACATGCCTCCGTTCAGCTCCATGGCCCATGGCATTATCCGGCGGAGAATCAGGTTTTCCCCAATGCACTCTGCAGCCGACTCGGGGTCCTTCACGGCGTAACGCGCGCCCGAATGCAAGAGACAGTGGTTCCGCCCGGTAGTCCCCGAAGCCACTTCTCCTCTGTCCACCGCGATGACCTGGAGGCCGCGCAGGGCGAGATCGTACGCAGTAGCACAACCGGTGGAACCACAGCCTATCACAACCACGCGGGGTACGCTTCTCACCATGACACCGTCTCCTTCAGTCGGGGGCCCGCCTGCCCCCGCGCTATCACCTGGCTTGGAACAGGCGGGCCACCACCCTACTCGGTCCTGGCGACCTATACCATGAAGATGACCGCCGGTCTTAATCTACCCAGTCGATGGACCTTTGCACCGCCTTAAGCCATCCCCGGTATAGCTGCTCGCGCTTAACCTCGTCCATCTGAGGCAGCCACCGCTTGTCCTCTTTCCAGTACTGCCGCAAACCCTCCAGGTCATCCCAGAAGCCGACCGCCAGACCAGCTGCGTACGCCGCTCCCAGCGACGTCGTCTCGGCCACGGTGGGCCGAATCACGGGCACCCCCAATATGTCGGCCTGGAACTGCATGAGAAGTTCGTTGTACACCATGCCTCCATCTACCTTCAACGCCGTCAACTGGACCCCGGAGTCTTTGTTCATCGCGTCCAGAACTTCCCGGGTCTGGTATGCGGTGGCCTCCAGCACGGCCCGCGCCAGGTGCCCCTTGTTGATGTAACGCGTGAGCCCGATGATCAATCCGCGCGCCTTCAGATTCCAGTAAGGGGCAAACAGCCCCGAGAACGCAGGTACGAAGTAAATGCCACCGGCGTCTTCAACGGTACGGGCCAGGGTTTCCACTTCGGCTGACTTGGAGATCAGGCCCAGATTGTCCCGCAACCACTGAACCAGAGCCCCGGTAATGGCTATCGACCCTTCCAGTGCGTATACTGCAGGTTCCTGCCCCATCCGGTAGGCCACCGTGGTCAGCAAGCCGCTCTGAGACGGCACCGCCTCCGTACCGGTGTTCAGGAGCATGAAGCACCCTGTACCGTAAGTGTTCTTGGCCTCACCCGGGCTGAAGCACGTCTGGCCCACCAATGCTGCTTGCTGGTCGCCCAGGTCTCCGCACACCGGTACAGACGCACCCAATGGCCCCGCCGCAGGAGTGGTACCGTACAGGGCCGGATCTGACGAGGGACGGATCTCGGGGAGCATCTGCCGCGGTATCCCCAGGACGCCCAGGATCTCGTCATCCCAGTCCAGCGTGGAGAGGTTCATCAGCATGGTCCGGCTGGCGTTGCTCACGTCGGTAACGTGGGCGCCCCCGTCTGGCCCGCCCGTCAGCCACCAGATCACCCAGGTGTCTATGTTACCGAAGAGGGCCTCGCCCTTTTCCGCATCCTCGCGAACCCCCGGCACGTTGTCCAAGATCCACTTGACCTTGGGCCCGGAAAAGTATGTCGCCAGAGGCAGTCCCGTTTTTGGCCGCCAGCGGTCCTGCCCACCGTGCCCGGCCAGATCTTCGCAGATCCCCGCGGTACGAGTGTCCTGCCACACAATGGCATTGTAATATGGCTTGCCCGTTTTCCTGTTCCACACAATGGTGGTCTCGCGCTGGTTGGTAACGCCGATGGCTGCTATGTCATGAGGAGAAATCCCCGCTTTGCCAACCGCCCCCTTGATTACCTCCTGGGTGCGCTGCCAGATTTCCAGGGGATCGTGCTCGACCCATCCCGGCTTCGGATATATCTGTTGATGCTCCTTTTGGTCGATGGAAACCACGCGGCTCTCATGGTCGAAGATCATGAACCTCGTGCTGGTCGTACCCTGATCCACCGCAGCAACGTATCTCGCCATACAGGCTCCTCCCTTCCGTTTCCTTGAGATCTGGGCCTAGGGCTCGGGCCGAACATTGCCCGCCGTCAGCCCATCAGGGTCTCGGCTGCGGCCGTGAGCAACAGGGACGATGACGTAGCCCCCGGATCCTGGTGCCCGGCAGAGCGATCCCCAAGGTAGCTGGCACGTCCCTTCCTCGCCACCATGGGAATGGTGTCCTGAGCCCCCTTCGCCGCTGCTGCCGCTGCCTGCCGCAGGGCGTCACGCAGAGGCGTCCCATCACATACCGCCGAACGCAGTACTTCAAGGGCCGGAACCAGAGCATCTACCATCGTCTTGTCGCCCAGAGTAGCCTTGCCGCGCGCAATCACACCGTTGACCCCGGCCTCCACTGCGGCAACCAACTCTTCAGGGCTAAGCTCCATCTTCCCGGCCGTGCTGACACCAGCCTGCATGAAGAAGGTACCGTAGAGCGGACCGGCAGCTCCTCCCACAGTAGACACAAGTGCCATGCCCGCGGTCTTTAGGATGGTCCCGATATCCTTGTCCGCCACGCCTGGCAGCCGTGAGAGAACTGCCTGAAACCCTCGATCCATGTTTGCCCCGTGGTCGGCATCGCCAATCGCCGCATCCAGCTGGGTCAGGTAGTCTCTATCCCGGGACAATGCCTCGGCACATGCTTTCAGCCAGTTCAGTATCCCATCACGAGTGACCTTCATTTCCTTGCCTCCACTGGCCATTACTGGGTAGAACGGCGCGCACGCACAACCGGTGGAACAACCCCCAGCTACAGGCCCCAGCGCAGTCCCGGCGTTTTCACCGGCTCGTCCCATAACCGCACGAGTTCGTCATCGAGCCGCAAAAGGGTTATCGAGGTGCCGGCCATCTCCAGAGAGGTGATGTATGAGCCGATGAGGTTGCGAACCACTCTGAGGCCCTTCTTTTCGCACACCTGATGAGCCTTGCGGTAAACGACGTACAGCTCTATCAGGGGCGTACCCCCCATCCCGTTGACGAATAGCAACACGTTGTCGCCCGCCTTGAAGGGGAGATCCGCGGTGATGGGCTCCATCAACATCTCCACGATCTCGTCGGCCGACCGAAGCTTCATCCGATGCCGTCCGGGCTCCCCGTGGATCCCTATGCCAATCTCCATCTCGTCCTCGCCCAACTCAAACGTCGGCCTTCCCACGTGCGGTACCGTGCAGGACGTGAGAGCCATCCCCATGCTGCGCCCGTTTTCGTTGACTTTCCGGCAGAGGTCGGCAAGCCGCTGCAAGTCGTACCCCTTTTCCGCTGCCGCACCACAGATTTTTTCCGCCAGAACGGTCGTGCCCACCCCCCGGCGGCCCTGGGTGTAGAGGCTGTCCTGGACGGCTACGTCGTCGTCGATGACGACGCTGGCCACATCGATCCCGTCGGCCCGAGCAAGCTCCGCAGCCATATCGAAATTCATGATGTCACCGCTGTAGTTCTTCACGATATACAGGACGCCCGCGCCACTATGCACCGCCTTCGTTGCTTCGTACATTTGCTCAGGCGTCGGACTGGTAAACACCGCGCCGGGGCACGCCGCATCCAGCATGCCCACACCCACGAACCCGCCGTGCATGGGCTCATGCCCGCTGCCGCCCCCCGAAACAATGGCCACCTTTCCCTGCACGGGCGCGTCTGCCCTGTACACAAAATTGGGGTCGAAGTGCACCTTTACCAGGTCCGGATGAGCCAGAGCCATTCCCTCAAGCTCCTCCCGAACCACATCCTCAGGCTTGTTGATCAGCTTCTTCATGCCCGCTACCCTCCCTTCCGCAAGGGGACAGGGGGTATACCCCTGTCCCCCAAGAACCGCCGCCCAAACCCTCAGGCAGCGCGTAACCAGGACGTACGGAGCCGGGCCCCCCGCCCATGATGGGTCACCACAGAGCAGCGTACATCAGGGCACCCAGAATGCCCCCGATAACCGGCCCAACCACCGGCACCCAGGCATAGCCCCAATCCGAATCGCCCTTACCGGCGATGGGAAGCAGGGCGTGTGCGATCCGTGGCCCAAGGTCGCGTGCCGGGTTAATTGCGTAACCCGTAGGCCCACCGAGCGACAGGCCTATGGACCACACCAGGAAGCCGACAAGAAGCGGCCCCAGCCCGCTGGTCAAAGCGTTATGCGTATCCAGGATCGTCAGCACGCCCAGGACCAGCATGGAGGTGCCGATTATCTCGGTGAGCAAGTTAAGGGGATAGTTCCGAATCGCTGGTGCAGTGCAAAAAACGGCACGCTTTAATCCCTTATCTTCCGTCTCGGCCCAGTGGGGGAGATAAGTTAGCCAAACGATGACACCACCCAGGAACGCTCCGAGCATCTGGGCGAGGATATACGCGGGAACACTGGACCAGGGGAATTTGCCTATAGCCGCAAGCCCGATGGTCACAGCGGGGTTGATGTGCGCGCCGCTTATCCACCCAACCGCGTAGACTGCCACCATCACCGCAAGTCCCCACCCTGTGGTTATGACGATCCAGCCCGAATTCTGGCCTTTCGACCTGCTGAGCAGAACATTGGCAACAACTCCGTCACCCAGGATTATCAGAATCATCGTGCCAATGAGCTCAGCGACGAACGTGGACATCCTGCTCCCTCCCTCCCTCCATTACGTGCCGCAGGACACCACCGTGCCCAGTACCCTATGCCAGAGTGCCCCTCACCCCCTTCCCCACGGCGCACCCTCGGCTGGTGTGTTCTTCGCACTCCGGCACCGCGCACCTCTATACAGGTGTGACCCGTTTCTGGACAGATTTAACCTGTACGGACCGGGAGAAGGGTGAGGCGCCAGACCGTCAACCGCTTCCCGGGCCACCCTCCGAGAACAACCGCCGGTAAGCGCGGGGAGAAATCCCCTGCACTCGCCTAAAAACTCGCGCGAAATAGTTTGGATCTCTGTAACCTACCTCAAATGCCACCTCAGCAATGCTGAGGCCAGTGCGGGCAAGCAACTCCTTCGCTTTCGCCACCCGTACGTTGGTGACGTAGGTCATAAACGGGATTCCCGTGTACGCCTTGAATACTCTGCAGAAATACTGCGGCTGCAGAAACACGGATCTCGCGATCGCTCTTGTCGTGATCGGGTCGGCATAGTGCTCCCTAACGTAGGCCATGGCGTCGAGCACAGCCCTGGTTGCCGTGACACCGATTGACCGGTGTTGACGCTGATATAGGCCCTCTCCGGTGGGCTTCCTCAAAGAGACGGGGTTTCTCGCCGCACCGTGCCCCGCTAGCCGCGCATCTCCAAGAACTGGTCGCCCCATGCTCCTGGAACTACGCCCAGGGTACAGGCGGGCCCGCCCCCTGGGTGTCTCTCGCCGCCCACCAGGCAGATCGCCTTCTGCGAAACCGCTTTCGACAAGGGCCTTTAGCTTCGCCACCGCTAACGACGAGTCAGACCCGCTGGCCGCGATGGCAATCACGTGCCCCTTCCGCACATCGAGCTGAGACAACGCATTGAGGCTCTTTGCGTTCACTGTGCACGTATTACGCGTGAGACTGCGCACCCACACGGTGGCCTGAAATTGCGATGCCATACGCACAAAAGCGGCTGCCGCCATCGCATGAAGCCCGAGGGGATGAGACACGGTGACCACAGTCTCAACGTCCGGGATCACCCCGCCCGTAAGAGCTGGGTCCCCACACCCACCCACCCCGAGCTGAACCAGTTTGGGCGCTAAGGCCCCTCTCGCTTCGGCGGCCGCCTCCTCAAGCGTAGCACCGGCGGCAATTTGAGCAGCAGCTGCCACGGCCCCTTCAACCAGAGGCGCTTCGCAGAGCAATACGCGGGCCCGTCGGTCGCTCGGAAGTTCTTCGAGCACCATTTCTGTCGTAATGATCGCACTCCCCAAATCCACGAGCACCAGGGTGCCCTCGCTGGCCTGGGCCCGGTCCAGCGCCGTGCGCACCGAGTCAGGAGTAGTACCCAGGGTTGTCGCGTCAACAGCGCCGGCGGTGAGCACATTCACCCTTCCCCGGGTCACCTGTTCGACCAGCTCGCGCACCCCTTCGGCGAGTTTCGCACTATGCGAAACGATCACCAGGCTCACCATGCTAACAGCCCCCAGCAGTGGCAACCAAGGCGGCCCCCTCCCATGCCCGGAACCGCCCATCGCGCAGGACTCCTTGCGGCCCGAACACGTGAGACCACAGCGTCCTCCGCGAACTTGCCCGGCAGTACCTTGCCCCGTGAACCGAACCAGTTTTCCCTGCCGATGAGGTGCGCCTGATTAACTATTTCCACATGCCTGGCTCTTTTCCTCCGTTTGTACGTGGTGGTGATTGCCGGCTCCGGTTAGACCGCCCTCGGCCAGAAAAGAAGGGGCACCTGTTCAAGGGCGCCCCCGGTCTGCACGCGTCAATTATCGCACGGAGCAAATGTGGTTACTTGCCTCCCGGATGCACCTCCGGCGCGTTCTTCGCTGCCCAGTCCTTGTCCCTGGCAGCATGGCATTGCAGGCAGGCGAAGTCCAGGGTTACGTACTCCCGTGCGAATTTGCCATCTTCGGTAAACATGCTCTGGCTGGGGTCAGTATTGATGCGGAACAGGTGGGTGCGTACGTCACCCTTGTTGGGGCCCAACACGGCCGCCGACCTGGTAGCGAACGGCATGTGGCAGTCCACACACTCGACTCCCGAGCGTTGCATTACGCTACCAGAATAGGCCGTTGCTACGTCAGAGTGGCAATCAACACAGGTCTTCCGGATCGAGAACTCCGCTTTCTTGTGCGGGTCGTGGCAGGCGACACAATCGAGGCCCGCATGCGGGCTGGCCAGTAGTTCGTTGTACTGTTCGTGATGCTGGATGAACCCGTTGCTGGCCGGTATCTTCCCCGGGTCGCCGCGGACATGACACCTGCCACACAGGCTGGCTGACCTGTCCACCTTAACCGCAGACTTATCGCCGCCCCGGATGACGTGATCAGCAGCCGGCCCGTGGCACCCCTCGCACTGGATCCCCGGGAAAACCCAGCTGCCAGTGATCCCGGGCCGGCCATCCTGGTTCCCTTCCTTGGTGTAGCCCGTGGTATGACAGCTACCGCAGCCGTACGCCTTCTTCGTGCCGGCTTCGTAGTCCGACCATCGACCGGTCATCAGGTTGTACTGGTTCCGGCCGGCCTGACCTCCGGCAGCGGTGATGATGTACCCGTCCTTGTCCAGGTAGCGTGCCTTCCACTTATAGCCTCCCACCACGTAAGAAATGTCCTTCCAGCTGTAGCCCGATGGGAGGGGTATCTGCGCTTTCATGGCCTCTGCAGCCGGACGGAGCTTGTACCCGTGCCCGGCCACCCTGAAATCGTTGTACTCCCTGGCGTGACACGAAACGCATGACTCAGTGCCTGCGTATTTGAGGGCATCGGCCAGGGGACTCGTGGAGACCCGCACCGTGTACAGCGCCTCATCCCATCCGACCTGGGCGCCCACACCTTCGCTGACGAAACGCAGCGGCACCAGCACCCGGCCCGCCACGACCTGCGCCGGCACGTCCAGGGCTACCGTTTTCCCATTGAGGACAGCCTGCTTTTTCCCGACGGTGAGTTCAAGCTTTCGTTCACCCTTCACCACACTGACCTTTCTGGTGTCCGGGTTCCACAGCACTTCAGCCCCTAGGGCCTCAAACAGAACCCGCAGGGGCACCAGGGTCCGCCCGTTCACCACGACTGCCTCGCTCGGTTCCAATCGCTTCCCGTCGACGTACACAGTGACCGGCAGGGATACTGACTTGGCAGGCAGTTGCGACGCGTCCGGGCTGGGCTTGCCGGCCGCTGGCTTGCTGGTCGGATCTCCGGGGAACGTGAGCGCCTTGATCTCGACCAGGTTGCTGAATCCATCCCCATCGGAATCGTTGGCCTCGACCCTGGTGTACTGCATGCCCACCCTGGCCAGGTCGTTCCCGTAAGCATTGAGCTTCAAATCCGGTGTGTGGCAGGTAACACAGGCAGCCAAACGGGAGCCCTTCACCCCGGGATACGCCTCTGCGAAGGAGCCCACGTAGGCGGATTTCCCGAGTACAACCGGGGTGCCTAGAGCTGTCATCAAGAGCACCGCCGCGAGGATAGCAATGGCCCTTCTCACTCCTCTCTCCCCTCCTTTCGTGAACGCTATCACTTGGCAAGAATTTAACCGGGCAACCATGATTATCCTTCCTTGCTACTATTTTGCTTCTCAATAACCCATAATGGTCCGTTATATCGTCCGCAATGCGCGGGCCCTACCCGCGGCGCCGGGCCGCAACAAAATGCGAAGCGGGCCGCACCGGAGAACTGCTGGCCCCGGCACGCCCCGCTCACCGGGCGTGTGGACACGGCGGGCAAGGGGCGCTCCGCACCCCGCCCGCCCTGTGCAACATAGGCCTTCCTGACATCTTCCTCTTCCGGGGGGCACCAGGGAGCCGCCGATCCCCCCGCGGCCGCCCTCAGTAATTCTCCGCCGCAGGCTCGTAGAAGGCACGCGGGTGGGCGCAGGCCGGGCATACCTCGGGTGCTTCCGTCCCCTCGAACACGTAACCGCAGTTACGGCAGCGCCAGCGAATGGGCTGTGCACGGCGGAATACCGTGCCCTCCTTCACCCGGGCCAGAAGCTGGCGGTAGCGCTGCTCGTGAGCCTCCTCCACCCTGGCCACTTCTTCGAACAACCAGGCTATCTCCTCGAACCCCTCCTGGCGGGCCTCCCGGGCAAAGTCCCGGTACATGGTGGTCCACTCGTAGTTTTCTCCCTGCGCCGCCGCTTCCAGGTTGGCCGCAGTATCGCCGATCAGGCCCAGGGCCCTCGCCCACAGCTTGGCGTGTTCCTTTTCGTTCTCCGCCGTCTCCAAGAAAATGGCAGCAATCTGTTCGAAACCTTCCTTCCTGGCCACCGACGCGAAGAACGTGTAGCGCGAACGGGCCTCCGACTCCCCGACAAGGCATTGCCGCCTCCTGCCAAGCACCGCGCCGGCACATTCCGCTGCGGATGCCTCACGGACCGCGTTCGGGTATGCCCACCATATTTTTTGGTGCTGACAAAGGAATTTTGGAGGCGAACGGCGAATATGTTGATTCGGCATCCGCTGGTACGGAGCAACGGGGGTGATGGGAGTGTGCCAGCTCGTCGACCCGGAGAGGTCGCCCCTGGTCCCTGTGCTAAAGGCCCTTCACGGGACGCTGGGGTCGTGCTTCGAAGGGGTACTCCACGATCTGAGCGATCCCGAACGGTCTCTGGTGTACATCGTGGGCAACGTCACCGGACGGTCGGTCGGAGCTCCCGTTACCGACCTCGTCCTCAGGGCCCTGCGTACGTATGGGGATGCAGCCCCTGACCTGGTGGGTTACGAGACGCGCACCCGGGATGGGCGGCGCCTCAAGTCAAGCACGGTTTTCCTGCGTGATCCCGACTCGGGGAAAATCGTGGGTTGCCTGTGCCTCAACGTAGATCTCACCAGGTTCGACCTGGCCGCTGCCACACTCCAGGAGCTGGCCTCCACTTCCAGCCCCGACGCAGTGCTGTTCGCGGAAGGCCAGCCGGGCGAGAAGGTCGAGACATTTGCGGGAACCGTCGAGGAAGTGCTGGCCCAGCTGGTGGAGCAGGCCCTGGCCAGAATGGGCAAGCCCGTTCCCATGATGGATCGGGAAGACAAGCTCCGGGTGGTGCAGCAGCTTGACCGCAGGGGAGCGTTCCTCATCCGGGGGGCAGTGGAGTATGTGGCCAGCATGCTGGGGGTATCGAAGTACACCGTCTATTCATACCTGGAGGAGTCCCGGGTCCCCAGGGGGGAGTCGTTCCTCAAGTAGCTATGCCGGGGAAATGTGCCGGGTGAGGAGGGGTATCGATCATGCCCAGTTTTGCCACGCACCTGGAATGCGCGCGTTGCGGTAGCGTTCACGACCTCACGCACGAGCAGCATCTCTGCCCGTGCGGTGGTCCCCTTCTGGTGAGGTACGACCTCCAGGGGATCAAGAAGGCGGTCGGGAAGGAGGGCCTGGCGGGACGGGAGGCGTCCCTATGGCGGTACCGGGAATTCCTCCCCGTGGAGGATGACTCGCGGGTCGTGACCATGGGAGAAGGGTGGACTCCCCTTTTGCCCCTGCGCCGCTGGGGGGCAAAGCGCGGCTTCAGTCGCGTGTATCTCAAGGATGAGGGTCGCAATCCAACCGGGACATTCAAGAGCCGGGGCGCCGCTGTGGGGGTCACCAGGGCGCTGGAACTCGGCGCCCGGGATATCGCCATGCCCACCGCAGGAAATGCGGGGGGCGCCTGGTCGCTGTACGCGGCCCGCGCGGGGCTGCGGGCCCACATAGCCATGCCCAAGGACGCTCCCGTCGGCGCTGTGAAAGAATGCGTGATGGCAGGTGCTCGGGTATACCTCATCGATGGCCTCATTTCCGACGCGGGTAAGTTCATCGCCCGCGGGATAGCGAAGCACGGGTGGTACGATGCCTCCACGCTCAAAGAGCCATACCGCATTGAGGGCAAGAAGACGATGGGCCTTGAGCTGGCCGAGCAGTTCGGGTGGAACCTGCCCGACGTGGTGCTGTACCCGTGCGGCGGCGGTGTGGGCTTGATCGGGATGTGGAAGGCCTTCGATGAGCTCGAAGAGGTGGGATGGATCGGGAGAAAGCGGCCTCGCCTGGTGGCGGTGCAGGCCGAGGGATGCGCTCCCATCGTGAAGGCGTTTGAAGAGGGGAAGGCGGAGTCGGAGTTCTTTGCCGGTGCGCAGACCATTGCCGGGGGCATCCGGGTGCCCAAGGCACTGGGGGACTTCCTGGTCCTGCGCGCCGTCCGCGAAACGGGCGGGGCCGCCGTCGCGGTCAGCGATGCGGAGCTACTGCGAGCCATGCGGGAGCTGGCTGAAGAGGAGGGACTCTTCATATGCCCCGAGGGAGCCGCAACGCTGGCTGGTCTTGTGCACATGAGGGATGCCGGGCTGGTGGACCCGGACGAGCGCATCGTGCTGTTTAACACCGGCAGCGGCCTGAAGTACACCGATCTCGTCGAGACCGATCTGCCGGTTCTGTCCGGTGACTCCGGACCCGAATAACTGCGGGGGGTGCTACGGTGGCAAGGGAGCTCGTTTGCACTGAGAATGCGCCGATACCTGTGGGCCCCTACTCGCAGGCGGCGATCAGCGGGGGGTTCGTGTGCACGGCCGGCCAGCTGGGGCTTGACCCCACAACGGGCAAGCTGGTTGGCCCCGGCGTGGAAGAGCAGACGGAGAGGGCCTTGCTGAACCTGAAGGCCATCCTGGAAGCAGCGGGTAGTTCCCTCGATATGGTGGTCAAGGTGACGGTTTTCCTGGCAGATATGAGCCTGTTCGGGGCCATGAACGG
This sequence comes from Bacillota bacterium, assembly GCA_040757085.1. Classification (NCBI taxonomy): domain Bacteria; kingdom Bacillati; phylum Bacillota; species Bacillota bacterium. Next base: position 53,134 of record JBFLXJ010000031.1, read on the forward strand.
GGTGTACCAGCGCTTCTTCGGAGCCGCTCCCCCGGCGCGCACCTGCGTGGCGGTGGCGGCGCTGCCCATGGGGGCGCTGGTGGAAGTCGAGGCCATTGCGGTAAAGGTCGATGGCCAGGAGGGGTCCGCATGACGGTCCGGCCCAAAGACAAGGTGGTGGGCATCCTGGGGGGCATGGGCCCGGCGGCGACGCTGGACCTGCTGAGTAAGGTGCTCCGGCACACACCGGCCACCAGAGACCAGGAGCACCTCCGGATCCTGGTCGACATCAACCCCAAGGTCCCGGACCGAGTTGCGGCCATCCTGGAGGGAGGAGAAGACCCTGGTCCGGTGCTCGTGGAGATGGCCCGGGGGCTGGAGCGTATGGGGGCCGGGTTGCTGGCCATTGCCTGCAACACTGCCCACTACTGGTGGCAGGCCACTCAGGAGGCCGTCGGGGTACCGGTCCTCCACATGATCCGGGAAACCGTCCGCTACCTGGAAGGGCTGGATCCCGTGCCCCGCACGGCCGGGCTACTGGCGAGCAACGCCGTGGTCAGGGTGGGGCTCTACCAGGAAGCCTTGCGGGATGCGGGCATAGAGGTTGTGGTTCCGAGCGACCCTGCCCAGGAGCGGGTGATGAGGGTGATCTGGGGCGTGAAAGGAGGGGAGGATCCCGGGAGCCTGCAATCTCTGCTGCGATCTGTAGCGGACGAAGTAGTCACGCGCGGTGCCCAGTGCGTAATAGCCGGTTGCACGGAGATTCCCATCGTACTGCCCTTTGTCGGAAACCTCGGAGTTCCCGTGGTGGATGCCACTGACGTGCTGGCGCGCGCCATAGTGCGGGAGGCCATGGCAGTAAAGGAAGAATGCCAGCGGTAAGGGGGAAAGGAGGTCGTGGGGGAGATGAACGGCAAGGTTCGGTTTCCGCTGACCGCGCAGATATTCGTAGGCATGGTCCTGGGTATCATCGTCGGCGGCGTGATCGGCCCGCCTGCCGGGTCGATCAAATTCATCGGTGATATATTCATCAAACTCCTGCAGGTGGTAGTCATCCCGCTTATCTTTCTCGTGCTGGCGACAGGTACCGCCAGTCTGGGTGACCCCCGCAAGATAGGGCGGCTGGGGGGCAAAGTGCTCCTCATCTACGAGTTCACCTCGTTGATTGCAATCACGCTGGGGCTCCTGCTGGCCAACCTGATCCAACCGGGCAAGGGCCTGCCCCAGCCCCCACCGGGGGCGGTAAAGCCGCCCACGCCCATGGGCGGGCTCCAGTTGTTCATGTCCATCTTTCCCTCCAACCCCATCGACGCCATGGCCCGGGGCGACACCATGCAGGTGGTGGTGTTCGCCATCCTGTTTGGAGTGGCGCTGGGCATGGCGGGTGAGCGTGCCAGGGGTGTGATGAGGGCCCTTGAGCAACTGAACGAGGTGTTCCTGCACCTCGTCCGGATAGTGGTGAGCCTGGCACCCTTCGGGGTGTTCGCCCTCATGGCATGGACCACCGGGACCATGGGCTTGCGTGTGCTCCTGCCGTTGGGGAAGTACCTGTTCGGTATTGCCCTGGCGTGCCTGTTCATGATCTTCATCGTGAGCGGGCTTCTCGTGCGCTTTGTGGCCAAGCTCAGCGTGGTACAGTTCTTCCGTCATTCGTGGAACTACATGCTGGTGGCTTTCAGCACATGCAGCGCGGCGGCTGCCCTGCCTCTGGAGTTCCAGGCGGCGCAGAAGATGGGTATACGGCGCGAGATCTACAACTTCACCCTGCCGCTGGGCGCCATGAACCAGGACGGCACTGCCCTGTACCAGGCCATGGCGGCAGTCCTGATAGCGCAGTTCTTCGGCATCGACCTGACCTTCGCCCAGCAGTTCTTCGTCCTGCTGCTAGCCCTGCTGGCCTCTTCGGGCACTTTTGCCGTCCCCGGGGCGGGTCTGGTTACCCTGATGATCGTCCTGCGGGGTCTCGGGCTGCCCCTGGAAGGGATTGCCCTGGTGGCCGGTGTGGACCGCATAGCGGACATGTTCCGGACTACGCTGAACGTGGTCGACGACATGGCCTGCACGCTGGCGGTGGCTGCCACGGAGAAGGCGGTAAACCCCGACGTGTTCTACGGCCGCCAGCCGGAATGACCGGGCGCCGCACTACGCCAGTCTAGCATGGCCTGCAGGAGCAGGCCAGCGCACGAACTCGCGGCCCGCACACCGGAAACGTGTGCGGGCCGCGCGGTTTGTGGTAAATTCGTGCTGTCGGGCTCAGGCCGCTCCTGCGCGGAGGCCTTCGGGTTCCACGCCGCGGCCGCGGGGACGGCAGCCGTCAAGAGGTGGAGGTCCAGCCGACATAACGTGGTCGAGGCACATTCTCCGGTGACCCTGGACATAACTGACCTGAATCACCGGGGCGAGGGTGTGGGGCGCTGGCAGGGCATGACGGTATTCGTGCGGGGAGCTTTCCCCGGCGACCGGGTGCGGGCTGTGGTGCTGGAAACCAGGAAGAGTTATGCCCGTGCTCGCCTCCAGGACGTGCTCATCCCGTCTCCCCACCGGGTGCCCGCCCCCTGCCCTGTGGCCGGGGTTTGTGGCGGGTGTCAACTACAGGGTCTGGCATATCCCGCGCAACTGGCCTGGAAACAGCGTTACGTCCGGGAAGTCCTGCGGCGTATCGGCGGTCTGGATGTCGAAGTGGCTCCTGCCGCCGGAATGGACCATCCCTGGGGTTACCGCAACAAAGCTCAGTTCCCGCTCGGCACGCGAGGCGGGAAGCTGGTGGCCGGTTGTTTTGAGCCCGGTACACATGACATCGTCGAAATCGACCGGTGTGCTCTGCAGCATGAAGCCAACAACCGGGCTCTGGCGGCCGCCCGCAGTCTCCTGGAAGAGTTGCGCATTCCCGTTTACGACGAGCTGGCAGACCGCGGTTTCGCCCGTCACCTGGTTACGCGGGTGGGGGCCCGGACGGAAGAAATCATGGGGGTTGTGGTCACCCGTTACTGGCGACCCCGCGGGGCAGTGTGGCCCGGTGCTTTCCCCGGGCGGTGGATGGGTGCCGTCCCGGGTCTGGTTTCCGTCTATCAGAACCTGAACCCGCGACGGACCAACGTGATCATGGGCGAGGAGGACAGGTTGCTGCTGGGCAAGCCCGTCATCGAAGACCGGTTACTGGGGCTTACCTTCCGGATCTCTCCGCATTCCTTTTATCAGGTAAATCCCCACCAGGCGGAGGTGATGTACACCCTGGTGCGAAACTGGGCCGGGCTCGGAGAAAGCGAGCTGGCTCTCGACGTTTACTGCGGCGTGGGGACCATCGCCCTGGTACTCGCCGCCCAGGGGGCGCAGGTGGTGGGGATCGAGGAAGTGGCCGCCGCGGTACAGGATGCCCGGGAGAACGCCCGGGCCAACGGGCTCGACCACGTGCAGTTCGTGTGCGGAAAGGCCGAAGACGTGCTCCCCGGCCTCATGGAAAAGCGCCTTCCGCAGGTGGTGGTGCTCGATCCGCCCCGACAGGGAGTGGCCAGGACAGTGCTGGAAGCGCTCCTGAAGGCGGGGCCACCGCGCGTCATATACGTGTCCTGCGCGCCCGCCACCCTGGCCCGCGACCTGGCGGTGCTGGTACAGGGCGGATACCGCGTTCTCGCGGTCCAGCCCGTGGACATGTTTCCCCAGACCGCTCACGTCGAGTCTGTGGCACGGCTGGAAAAGGGCTGAGCCTGGCGGCAGGTGGGCACCCCGCCCTGCTGCTGCCGGACATGTGCCGGAAGGCTTCCGGCAGTGCGCTCACCTGCTCCCCAGCCACCGGTCAAACCAGTCCAGCACCCGCTGCACGTAGTCCACCCGGTAGCTCGGCTTCCCCTGGTGAACGAACAGATGGTTGCTGTCAGGGTACCGAACCAGCTGGGCCTCCTTACCGAGCTGACGCAGTGCAACGTAAAACTGTTCTGCCTGTTCGATGGGGCAACGTTCGTCCTTTTCCCCGTGGAGCAAAAGCACCGGCGTTTTCACCCGCTCCACGTGCAGCAGTGCGGCGAACCTCAACAGCCGCTCGGGATCGCGCCAGGGAACCCCGCCCAACTCTTCGCGGAGGAACACGTAGCTGATGTCCGAGGACCCGTACATGCTGAGGGGATTGCACACGGAGCCCCCACTGACTGCGGCCCGGAACCGGTCGGTCCGGGTGATGGCCCAGTTCGTCATGAAGCCGCCATAGCTGTAACCCGCTATGCCCAGACGTTCCGGATCAGCCACGCCCAGTTCCACCACGTGGTCCACCCCGGCAAGGATGTCCCCGAAGTCTTTACCGCCCCAGTCACCCTGGCAGCGCAAAGAGAAATCCGTGCCGTATGTCTGGCTGCCCCGCGGATTGGTGTAAAGTACAGCGTAGCCCCGCGCCGCCAGGCACTGAAACTGGTGGTAATAACCGTAGCCGTATGCACCGTGGGGGCCACCGTGGACAAAAACCACCAGCGGGTATCTCTTACCCGCTTCGAAGCCCAGGGGACGTAACAGGTAACCTTCGATGGGCAGCCCATCGGCCCCCGGGAAACACAGCAGTTCGGGCGAACCCAGCTCCATCTCCGAGAAAATATCACCGTTGACGTCGGTAAGTTGCTTCTCTTCGCCAGACGGACTTGAGTAGTACACTTCCGCAGCCCGCTCCGGCGTAGTCACGGTGTAGGCAAAAGATCCGTCCGCCCCGGCCGAGAAGCCAGTGAGCACCCGCCTATCGCCCGGTACGCGGACTTCCGTTGCCCCGCTCCGAACGTCCACCCGCAGCAGGCCACACCGGCCCCGGTCCGAGGCCAGGAAGAAAATGCCCGTCCCGTCCGCATCCCACACCGCAGCGGGCACACCATCGGCCGCCCCCACGTCGCCTGCACCCATGGGCATGGGCGGCCTGTCCAGTGCCGCGGTGACACATTCCGCGCCCCGGCGCTCGACATCAATGACCCACACGCCCGGCGTCCGCCCCACCCACGTCTCGCCCCGCACACCCACGTATGCAATCCTGTTCCCATCAGGCGACCAGGAGGGCACCGCCGGCATCAAACCCGCAAAACCCTCCGCTACGCAAATCCCCTCGCCCGTATCAACATCGAACACCCACAGGTCCATGCACGGCGTATGGTCACGGTTCGCCCCCGGTCTCACAGCAACAGCTATGCGTCTTCCATCAGGAGACCAGGCAGGCACTCCCTGCACATGCACTCCCGACGTCACCTGCCGCGGCTCTCCACCCGCGATGGGAACCACAAATACTTGCGCCGTCTCGGGCCCCAGCACGCCCGCACCATCCAGCTTGTGAAGTAGCCGCGTGCACACGATGGGCCCCCGGCCTTTGGCGGACGACGCCGGTCGCGTCTCACCAGCTCCCAGGGCAGCAATGGCCACGGCCCTCCCGTCCGGTGCCACCGACGGTGCCGAACAAACCCCCCTCAGGCCGGTGGTGACGGGATACGCTTCCCCTCCCCCCATCGGCAAGTACCAGATCTGGTCACTGCCGGTCCTGTCCGACAGGAAGACCAGGCCGCTCCCGTCGGGAAGCCACCGCGGGCAACGGTCCCTGTTCTCGCCTCGCGTCAACCTGCGCACGCGCCCGGTTTCTGTGTCGGCCACCCATAACGCTGACTTGTACCCGTCCGCAGCCTCATCTATTTGGGTCACAGTGAAAGCAACCGCGCCCCCTCCCGGGCGCAGTTGCGGGTCGGAAACGACGCTGATCCTGTAAATGTCCTCCGGACACGGCCGTCTCTTTGAACGAGGCATGGCTGTTCAACCCCCGCAAAGTCATTTTCGGCGGAAAAGGCTCCCACCGTCAGGACGTTCACGTTTTCATCTTGGGATCAAGAGCATCCCGTAGACCGTCGCCCAGCAAGTTGAACGCCAGCACGGTGATCGTAATCGCCAGCCCCGGAAAAAGGGCAATGTGCGGCGCTCTCCTCATGTATTGCCTGCCCGCGTTGAGGATGGAGCCCCAACTTGCGGTCGGCGGCTGGGCCCCGAAGCCCAAGAAGCTCAGGCTGCTCTCGATCAGGATCGCCCCCGCCACATTCAGGGTAGCCAGGACAATCACAGGGGCCAGGCAGTTCGGCACGATGTGCTTCAAGATTATGAGCAGGTTGCTGCCCCCAAGCGCGCGGGCTGCCTCCACGAATTCTCGCGATCGAAGGGAGAGAACCGATCCCCGCGTGACCCGGGCATACCCCGACCAGTGCGTCAGGCCGATGACAAGCATGACCGTCGTCAAGCTAGGACCCACAGCCGCGACGATAGCGATTATGAGCAAGAACTCGGGCACCGACATCAACACATCGACTATGCGCATGATCACATTGTCTACGACCCCGCCGTAATAACCCCCCAGCGCCCCCAGAAACACGCCGACCACCAGCGATATCCCGGCAGCGATAAAGCCCACGGTAAGGGAAACGCGCGTTCCGTACATGACGCGGCTCAGCACGTCCCGGCCCAGCTCATCAAGACCCATGGGATGCGCCGCGCTCGGCAGCTCCAAACGCCGCGCCGGGTCCACCGCGTAGGGGTCATAGGGGGCCAGGAATGGTGCGAAAATGGCGACAATGTACAGCAAGATGATGATTACTGCCCCAGCAAGTGCCAGCCTATGCCGGCGGAACTTGCGCCACACCACCTGCCCCCAGCTCATGCTGGGGCGTTCGCGTGCCCCCACCGTCACCGCCTGGATACCATCACTTGGCATGCCTGCACCCCTCACACACGTAGAAAGTCTAGTCGTAGCGAATGCGCGGATCCAGGAAGCAGTACAGGATGTCAACGATGAGGTTCGCCATGACTATCATGGCAGCCGAAAGGAGTACCACTCCCTGTACCACGAAGTAATCCCGGCTGTACAATGAGTTGATGGCCAACCGCCCGATTCCCGGCCAGGCGAAGATGTGTTCTACGATGAAGGAACCGCTCATGATGTAGGCCAGCCGGAAGCCCATCAGGGTGACCACCGGGATAGCGGCATTCTTCAGGACATGCTTGTAAACCACCACTCGTTCCGCCAGGCCCTTGGCTCGCGCCGTGCGGACATAGTCCTGGTTCAAAGCCTCCAGCATCGCGGAGCGCGTCATGCGGGCGAGCCCGGCCGCCTGAGCCGTGCCCAACGTTATGGAGGGCAAGACGTAGTGTTTCCAGGTCCCCATCCCGAACACGGGGAAAATGCCCAGGGTGAGGCTGAAGGTAATGATGAGCATCAGGCCCACCCAGAAGTTCGGCATGGACAATCCCAGCAAGGCGACGACCGTGCCCGCGTGATCCAGGAACGTGTACTGCTTGAGGGCGGAATATATCCCCACCGGTATAGCAATCACCAGCGCCAGCGCATAGGCAGCCAGATTCAGCTTGATGGTGTTGGGCAGCCGCGCCAGGATCATGTCCGACACGCGCTCTCTGGTCGTGAAGGAAATGCCGAAATCAAGCCTGGCAGCCCGCCGGAGCCAGGTGAAGTACTGGACGTACACCGGCTGGTCAAAGCCCCATTCCTTCCGGATAGCCTCCACCACCTGTGGCGGCGCATCAAGCCCGGCAACCATCATGACCGGATCGCCGGGTGTCATATGCATGAGCGAGAACACAAGTACGGATACGCCCAGCATGAGGAACACGGCAATGAGCAGTCTTTTGACAGCGTATTGACCAAGACTCAATGTCACATCGCCCCTGAAAGGAGGGGTGAGCGCGCGCGTGCGCTCACCCCTCCCTTAAATCACTTACCCGCCTGCGTGTCCCAGACGCGGTGGATATACTGCAGCTGCCCGAACGGCTCCTGCGTCATCCCCTTGAAGCGAGAGCTGCACACGTTCACATGCCGGCTGTGCCACAGGAATATCACAGCCACGTCCTCTGCCACGATCTTCTGGTATTCATCGTAAATGGCCTTGCGCTGATCCGGATCAATGGTCGTCCGGCCCTTTTCCAGCAGCTCGTCGACCCTGGGGTTGGAGTAGTTGCCCAAGTCGAACCCGCCCTTGGAATGGAAGATGGTGTGGTGGTCGGGGTCGGGGCTGGCTCCAAACTGGATCAGCGTCACGTCCCAGTTGTCGCGGGTCTTGGTCAGGGCGTCAAGCATCAAGCTCCATTCTCTCTCGCGGATGGTCATTTCGATACCAACGTCCTTCAGCCACTTCTGGATAAGCGTGCCCACGTTTCGGCGCAGCTCATCCCCCTGCTTTATCATCAGCTCGATCTTGAACGGCTTGCCGTCCTTTTCCAGCACCCCGTCGTTGTTCGAGTCAGCCCAGCCGGCAGCCGCCAGCAGCTCCTTCGCCTTGGCCGGGTTGTATGAGAACTTGGGCACATCCGGGGAGTAATAACGCCCATACGCCTCCGAATACGGCCCGTGCGCCACGACGCCCGTGTAGGGCACCAGGTTTTTCACGATGGCTTCCTTGTCGATGGCGTAGGCGATGGCCTGGCGCACCCGAACATCCTTGAAGAAAGGATGCCAGTGGTTGAGCCCGAAGAAGTGGAAATCAGTGCGCAAAGCCCAATAAAGGGTGAACTTGGGATCCTTCTCCAGCCTGGGAATCTCCTCTTCCGGTGTAGCCCACCAGTTGTAATGGGCTTCACCCTTCTCGAGCGCCATGAGCCGCACTGAGGGTTCCGGAATGTTGACGAACACCAGCTGGTCGAGGTACGGCTTGCCCTCGAAGTAGTCGTCGAACCGCTCCAGAACCACCTTCTCCTCTGGAACCCGTTCCTTGAACTTAAACGGTCCTGTTCCCAGTGGCGCCTCGTTGTACTTCTCAAGCCCGATCTTTTCCACATGGTGCTTGCAAACGATGGGCTGCGTGGCAATCTTGTCGAGGAACGGGGCAAACGGCTCCTTCGTGATCACCCGCACGGTATAAGGGTCGACCACCTCGACTTTGTCGACCAGGGCGAAATCGGAGCGCCGGACCGACTTGGTCTTGGGATCCATGATCAGATCGTACGTGTACTTCACGTCCTCGGCGGTAAACTCGGTCCCGTCGTGCCACTTAATACCCTTGCGAAGGTAGAACGTCCAGACCAGGTTGTCGCTGGACACTTCCCACCTCTCCGCCATCATCGGCACGAGACCGGTGCCGCGGTACATGGCCAGGGGCCTGTGGATGATCCCGCTGACCGTGTTAGAAGCACCGTCAGTCGCCAGGAATGGACACAGCTGGGTAACGTCGGCATACTGGGCAATGACAAAGGTGCCTCCATACTTGGGCTCCTCAGCCGCAGGAGCCTCCGGGGCAGACGGCCCAGCGCTTCTCTTGCCCGCGCAACCCGAAAGGCTCACCAGCATAACAACGGCGAGTAAAGCCACAGCCACCCTTCTCAACATAAAAACCTTCCCCCCTTTACAGCAAATGACAGGACCTCTTGTCTGCATATTATCTGCTGCTTCTCCCACCCGCCCGAGCTCTCGCCCTCCCTTCACCCGGCCCGATGCCTCAAGCTATTTCGATGCGGGGGGCAACAGCTCCTTCTTTTTTGTCATATCACAAACCGCCCTCTCGCCCCCGTAGACCCCCACGGCCCGCCCTGGACGGCGAGGCAGGGCAACTCACTCAATGGATTACCGGCGGAGTAACCATGACATAGATACCCATTAGCACGAGGCCGGCGATCGTTACGACCACCCATGCCATTAGATCGCCCGAGCACATTCCGCGGCGCCTCAAGGTCACCGCCCTCCTCACCAAGGATTCGTCCTGGCCAGCCCCAGCGAGAAGTACCAGAAAAGCCATGCGGCTAGAGCAATGGTTAACTCCAGCACATCATGGGCACGCCCTCGCGGCCGCCGCCAGGCCCAGAAGCCCGTGCTCAGGCAACTGGCCAATACCACGGCGACAAGGTCATCACGCAGACCTGCCGGCCGCGAAAGCAGCTCCACAAAGACGGAAGGCGCCCACAGCCGTAGCACTGCCACCCATACACCCATAAGGACGCTCAGGGTGATCCAGCGGGGCTCTGCACTCACAACCCTTAGCCTGGATAGGGCAAACACGAGCACCAGGCTTCCAATGAGCAACCCCACGTTTACCAGCGTCTGCATCAGACCCAGCGCTAAAACGCTGGCCAACCTGAGGGGGATGCCAACAAGGACGTGACCCTCGGTGAGTCCCACCAGATTCCACCTGGTTATCCGGGCGCCCGCTTTCGTATGCATGTATACCACATCGTAAGCACCCTGCCGGTCCACCGACAGAGCCAAAAAATGATGATGGCCGTCCCGGTCCCGGGCAACCGCCGGATAGAAACATCCCGGTAAGTGCCGCGTCAGCGCCACGGGCTGCTTCGACCGGACATCCGGGAGAAAGTAACACATGGCCCTCGCAGGTCTACCCTCGGCCCGGCCCCAGGCCAGGGTTGCTCCCTCGCCCGGTAGAGCCATAATCTGGGGGTTGAGGCACTTTCCTCCCTGGACCAGCCACGGATCTCGCAGGCAGCAGCCAGACTCATCGACCTCGATAAACCACAAGCCTTCCCTGCGAGACGGCTCTTCCGCGGGAGATCCCACCAGCACGACCCAGAACCCGCCCGATGGCGTCGCCGCGACGGAAAAGGACTCGCCTCCGTCCGGGGCATAATAGTCCAGCAGCTTCCTCGGTTCGCCCCCGGCCAGCGGTCGGCCATGCAGCGAGTGGTAGTTCGCAACTTTCCTCTCGGCCCAGAACACCCACGGCTCCCGACCCACAGCCAGTTGCGAAAGTACACATGGCTCAGACGGGACATGCAACCAGGTCGGCTCACCAATGCGACCGCCGTCGATGGTGCTACCTCTCAAGGCCAGTTTGCCGCCACTACTGTCACACCACACAAGCCGAACCAGATTCCGGAAAACAGCAACCCGTGGGCTGATCATCGTAAGTGGGGTTTCGGCCACGGGACGGACGCGGAATCCCGATCCCGCCTCGGCTGCAGCGTAGTACAGGCGGGTCATCGAACCCACACGCGCTGTAAACACGATGTGCACCACCCCGGGCACTGCAGCCAGGGCTACTTCCCTCGCCTCTCCGGGCTCCCTCCACACCCACTCCGCCTGCAAGTGGGCTTCGCCCGGGCCCAGGCAACCGTAGCGGATCCCGACGCCCTGCTCATGGTCTTCCAGCCAGGCCAGGTGAATTGACCGGCCCTCACCATCGATACACACGGCCAGGTCCTGGGAAAAACGGGATGCCTTCCCCAGAACCGCCACCTCAGACCAGCCGACGGGCCACCCGTAGGGAGCGGCCCGGGCCGCACCGCCCCACAGGCAGATCACGGCCAGGAGTAAGACTATGGGAACACAGCGACGCAACGCCCTCACCGGTTACTCCCCACCACCGCGCCATCTTTACTCCGCACCCCCCGGCGAATCCTGCCGCCCGCGTTCTGCCGTGGTGGTGGGACCGACCCGGTGAGTCAGGAGCGGGCGAGGGCCTCCCTGACCAGTTGGGGGACTTCCCAGGGGAGGGAGGCCACCCGGGCCCCTGCCTGTTGCAGGGCAGCCACCTTGCCCTCGAATGTGCCCCGGCCCCGCTCGATGATGGCACCGGCGTGGCCCATGCGCTTGCCGGGCGGGGCTGACTTTCCGGCCAGGTAGGCCACCACCGGCTTGGACATGGTCCGGATGTACTCGGCGGCCTCCTCCTCGGCAGTGCCGCCGATTTCCCCTACCAGCACCACAACCCTGGTCTCGTCGTCCCGCGAGAATAACTCGAGCAGGTCCACGAACGACAGCCCCACCACGCGGTCGCCGCCCATGCCCACCACCGTGGACTGGCCCAATCCCGCCGCGGAAAGAGCAGCCGCCACCTCGTAAGATAGGGTGCCACTGCGGGCCGCAATCCCCACCGGGCCCGGCGTGTAAATGCCACCGGGCATGATCCCGAGCTTGGTCCGGCCGGGAGATATGATTCCAAAGGTGTTGGGCCCCACCACCGTGGCACCCCGGAAGGAGGCAAAGGCCATGACTTGCATGGCGTCGTGCACCGGGATATGCTCCGTGATCATCACCAGCAGCTTGATACCGGCCTCCAGGGCTTCGAAGGCCGCGTCCCTGGCGAACGGGGCCGGGACAAAGATCACCGAGGCGTTGGCGCCATGGCCGGCCACAGCTTCTTCCACGGTGTCATAAACGGGAACCCCGTGCACCTCGCGGCCTCCCCTTCCCGGAGATGTGCCCGCCACCACACGGGTACCGTAATCGAGCATCTGGCGGGTATGAAATGCCCCCTGGTTTCCCGTGATCCCCTGCACCAGTACCCTGGTAGCGCCGTCAACCAGAATTCCCACTGTCTGCTCCACCTACCCCCGCTGCCCAGCCCGGGCCAGCTCGACCGCCCGAGCGGCAGCCTCCTCCATGTGGCGAAGCACGGCTATGCCCTCTTCCTGCAGCACCCTGGTCGCCTGCTCCTCGTTGGTACCCACCAGGCGCACGACAAGGGGCACGCTGAAGCCCATATCCCTCTTGACCCGCACGATCGCCCGGGCCACCTCATCGCAGCGGGTGATGCCTCCGAAGATGTTGATCAGCATCACACGGGGCCTGGTCTGCAGCAACGCTTCCATGGCGCAGGACATCAGGTCTGCCGCCGCTCCCCCACCCGCGTCCAGAAAGTTGGCCGGCCGGCCCCCGTAACGGGCCAGCACGTCCAGCGTGGCCATGGTTATACCCGCCCCGTTGGCCATCACCGCGATGTCTCCGTCCAGCTGCACGAAGGAAAGCCCCAGGCTCTTCACCCGCCGTTCCAGCTCGGTGCCCTCTTCCACCCGGGGCAGGTCGGGCTGACGGTACAGGGCCTCGTCGTCCACGCTCAGGCGGGCATCCGCCGCCACCAGGCGCCGCCCGCCGCCGGGGCCCACCCCACCCGGCGCTTCCACGACCGCCAGGGGGTTGATCTCCACCAGTTCCGCATCGCAGTGGCGGAACACACCCCAGAGGCGCAGGGCAACATCCTCGAACTGGCGGGCCAGGGGACCATCCAGGCCCAGGCGACGGGCCACAAGCCTCCCCACATAAGGCTGCATCCCCCAGGTGATGTCCAGGGGCTTCCTAACGATGGCCCGCTCGGGAACCTCCTCGATGTCCATTCCCCCGTGGGCGGAAGCTATGAGCAGGGGACGGCGGGCGCTTCCCTCCACCGCTATTCCGAGGTACAGTTCCTTTTCGATGGTCAGCTTCTGCTCCGCCAGGAGCCTCTCCACCCGGTACCCGCGCAGTTCGGTGCCCAGCAGGCGGGCTGCTGCTTCCCGGGCCTCCCCGGGGGTGTGGGCGAAGGCGATGCCGCCCGCCTTGCCCCGCGCCCCCGCCAGGATCTGTGACTTTATGGCCACGGGGCCCAATTCCCGGCACGCCTTTTCAGCCTCCTCCGGCGAGCAGCACACCCGACCTTCGGGCACCGGGATCCCGGCCCGGCGGAAAACCTCTTTAGCCATGTACTCGAAGAACTTCACGGCTCATCCCCCGTCCCGCCGTTCCCGCTACCCGGACCCCTATCGCCATTCCCGCCCTCAGGGCCCTGCGGTTGAGATCCTCGGTCTGCCTGGGAACCCGCGCGAGAACGGCCTGTTCGAGCGGTCCCGGTGGAACAATTTCCGTCACGGCGGCCAGCACCCCCAGCGCCACTATGTTGGCCGCTATATCGCGCCCCACTTCCTCGCGGGCAATGCGGGTCATCGGGACCCGCAGCACCCGATACGGCCCCGGGGGTACGTCCCCGACCAGGTCGCCGTCGGCCAGCAACAGGCCGCCCTCCTTCAGGCTGCCAGCGTATCGCCCGCACGCCACCTGGGTCATCACCAGCAGCAGGTCGGGACGCGTCACCTTGGGGTAGTCGATGTCTTCATCGGAGATGATCACCTCGGCCCGGGCAGCACCTCCGCGAGACTCGGGCCCGTATGACTGTGTCTGGACCACGTTCCAGCCGGCCCGCACCGCCGCATCCGCCAGGATTATCCCGGCGGTAATCAGGCCCTGTCCCCCCGACCCGGCCAGGCGCACTTCCCACCTCGTCACCGCGACTCACCTCCCGCCGCCAGGCGGGCGACCAGGTCCAGATAAGAGCGGGTGTACTCGGGCACACCCTCGTCCCGGTGGAACTCACCGATTACCACCCGCCCCCTGAGTTCCTCGGGGTCCATGCGCTGGGCCTGCGCCAGCGTGACCGCCCGCTCCCGGTACCATTGCAGCATCTTCACGGGATCGCCCATCCGGTTGCCACGCCCGAAATAAGTCGGGCACTGGCTGAGAACCTCCACGAAGGCAAACCCATGGTGCCGGAGCGCCCGTGCCACGTACTCGATCGTCTGGTGGATGTGGTAGGTGGTGCTGCGCGCCACGTAACTCGCCCCCGCCGCCTGTACCACGCGACACAGGTCGAACTCCCGCTCGAGGTGTCCGTACGGCGCCGTGGATGCCCTCGCGCCGGTGGGCGTGAGCGGGGAATACTGGCCGCTCGTCATACCGTAAATCCCGTTGTTGAAGCAAACGCAGGTGATGCCTATATTCCGACGGGCGGCGTGGATGAGGTGATTCCCTCCGATAGCCGCCAGGTCGCCGTCGCCGGCCAGAACTATCACCGTCAGGTCGGGGCGAGCCAGTTTGATGCCGGTGGCGAAAGCCAGCGCCCGGCCGTGGGTGGTGTGCAGGGCATCCATGTCCAGGTAACCCACCGCCCGGGACGAACACCCGATCCCGGACACCGCCACCGCCCGATCCTGGTCAAGGCCGATCCTGTCCATGGCCCGGATCACCGCCCCCAGCACTATGCCGTGGCCACATCCCGCGCACCACAGGTGCGGTAACCGTTCGCGCCGCACGTAGCACAACCCCTGCATCTACACGCCCTCCAGCACGTCGAGCAACTCGTCCGGACGGATGAGCTGCGAATCCACCCTGCTGTATCCCACCACGCGGCAGCGCCCGCCCGCCGCCCGCTCCACCTCGCCCACCAGCTGGCCAAGGTTCATCTCGGGCACGATCATCACCGAGGCCCCGGCGGCGACGGACTCCACTTCCTCGCGCGGGAAAGGCCACAGGGTGGCCAAGCGCAACAGGCCGGCCCGTTTCCCCATCTCCCGGGCCATGCGCACCGCCCTCAGGGCCGAGCGCGCCACGGACCCGTACGCCACCAGAACCACGTCGGCGTCCTCCAG
Source organism: Bacillota bacterium (assembly GCA_040757085.1). Classification (NCBI taxonomy): domain Bacteria; kingdom Bacillati; phylum Bacillota; species Bacillota bacterium. Next base: position 68,242 of record JBFLXJ010000031.1, read on the forward strand.
GTACCACCGTTCCACAAGGGTCAGTTCGCGACGCCGCTTTTCCACCTTGGCACACAGCCTTCTGATGAACTTATCCGCTACCTCCGGATTCTCCGTCCAGAACCCGGCGTCATCGTGGTACAGTCCCGTCACCATTACCCGCCTGCCCTCTCCGAACCGCACCAGGGGGGGCACCTCCCCGCCGCACGGCTGCTGGCCCGGATCCAGGATGCCGGGGTCGGGCAGGACCACCCGCTCGCGCATGTGCCCCACCACCTCGTCGGACAGGAGCACCACCGGCACCCGCAGTTCATCCGCCACGGCAAAGGCTCTCACCGTGAGGGTGTATGTCTCCAGGACCGAGCAGGGGCAGAACACCACTACCGGGTGGTCACCGTGGGTTCCCCACCGCGCCTGCATCACGTCCCCCTGGGCGGGGGAGGTGGGCATCCCCGTCGAGGGACCCACCCGCTGCACGTTGACCACCACGCAGGGCGTCTCCGTGACGGCGGCATACCCCAGGTTCTCCTGTTTGAGGGAAAACCCCGGCCCCGAAGTGGCAGTCATCGCGCGCATGCCGGCCAGAGAGGCCCCGACCACGGCAGCCATACTGGCTATCTCATCTTCCATCTGGATGAACCTGCCCCCCACCCGGGGCAACCGTTCCGCCAGCATCTCGGCGATCTCCGTGGAAGGGGTGATGGGGTACCCGGCGAAAAAGCGCAGACCTGCCTGCAGGGCCCCCTGGACACATGCCTCGTTACCCTGCATGAGACGCGGCTCGGGCATGGTCGGCCGTCACCTCCTTTTCGACCACTTCCACGGCAAAGTCCGGGCACCTCAGCTCACAGAGCAGGCACATCGTACAGGCGTCCAGGTTAGCCGCCCGGGGAAGGCCTCCCGGGCCTGCTTCCAGGACCCTCCCCGGGCAGAAGGCGATGCAGATCCCGCACCGTTTGCACCACGATGGGGTGACCCTGATTTCCGCCGCTGCTTTCCTGCCCACCGAACCGCCTCCTGAAATCAGGGGATAATCCCGAGGGCCTTCCAGAAGGGAAGCCCCACCACCACCCACTGGGCCAGCACCACCAGTCCGAAGATCAGGCCGAAACGGGCGGAGTCTTTGGTTTCAAAGAGCCCCGCCCCGCTGAACATGAGCAGGGGAACCGTGTTGAAGGGGAATATGAGCGAGTATGGGACCAGCGTCATGGCCGGGACATACAGCGAGAGGACCGGGAAGCTCAGCGCCTTGGCCAGGGAAACCACTACCGGAAGCATGGCCGCCGCCATGGCGGTGTAGGTGAAGAACAGCATGTGCCCGTAATAGAACAGCAGGACCAGCACCACGAATACACCCAGGAACGGAAGGCCGCTCACGCCCATCCTCTGCAGTACGGTGGTGACGGCCCAGTCCATGCCTTTAGTAAGGGTGAGACCGGCGGAGAGCCCCAGGGCCGCACCGAACATGACGTAGGTCCCCCACGGGACGGCCCGCTCGGCTTCCTTCCAGCTCACCACGCCCCAGCCCGGCAGAAACAGCGGCAATGCCGCTATCACGCCCTTGATGAACGGGTGCAACCCCACTACGGCCTGAGCCAGGGCCGGCAAGGACTTGTAAATGGCATCCCCCAGGATTTGCTTGTCGAGTACCCAGAGGATCAGGGCTAAGCCAAAAGAAGCCAGCGTCTTCCACTCATGGGCGCTCACCGGCCCCAGAGCCTGCATTTCGCTCCGCAGGTACTCCTGCCCGCCAGGGATCTCCGTGACTTCCGGCCGGAAGAGCAGCCAGATCAGCCCGAACGCCAGAAGCGTTGAGAGCAAAGCCATGGGGAACGTGTAGACGAACCACTGGGTCCACGAAATGTCCAGGTTGGCCGACTTGGCCAGAATACTCACCGCCAGCGGGTTAGATATGGTGGCAGTCAGGATGCCGGCGCTGACGATGTTGTCAGCTGCCCCCGCATAAATGCCCACGGCCTTGCCGAAGTTGCTCTCGCCCTTTTTCACTCCGGCGGCGGCGACCAGACCGGTGATAATCGGCAAGAGGAGCCCACCCTTGGCGATGGTGGAAGGCGTGGTGGGAGCGATGACCAGGTTGATGATGCCGACGGAGAACAGGATACCCAGGGTCGACCCCCGCGCCAGGTTCATCAGCCAGAGAGCAATGCGCCTGGCCAACCCTGACTTTTCGAACGCAGCCGCGTAGATGAATCCGAGGATAAGCAACCACAAGCCTGCGTCCCCATACCCGCTCATGCCCGTGGAGAGTGCCTTGGCCGCGGTCGCGGGGTCACAAGCCAGTGCAAGCACCACCAGAACCAGCACCACCAGGGAGGCCGGGGTGAGGTACTCACCCGGCATGGTGACCCACATACCGACGGCGAGGATGAACACGCTCAAGATGTACCGGCCGCCCGGCGTAAGGCCCTCGCCGCGAGGACCACCGACGAGGAAGGCCAAAGCCAGACATGCCATGAGGACCAGGACTGCCAGCCGCCACCGCTCAAGCTTCATGCTACCCCTCCTTAACCAGATGCGGTCTTCCTACCTCGCCGTCTGCATATTGTAAGACGAGTTGCGCAGCAGTGACGAACAATATGGGCGATCTGCATGCACTAGTCCCTGAATTGCACGCAGGAGGGGTTGAATGGCAGCCGGCAAATTGTCAAGCTTCCAGGGCCAATTTCAAACGGAGTTCCTGCGACCGGTGCCTTGAAACCGGGAGCTTGGTCTTGCGGGCATCGTCCATCACCAGGCACAGATTCCCATTTTCCTGCCGCAGGACTTCCGCCACATGCACCAGATTCACCAGGACGTGCCGGTGAGCTCGGAAGAACGCATCGCCCAGCTGCTGCTCGTATTCGGAAAGCGTGCCGGGCATGAGGTAACAGGAACCGCCCGTCGTGTGCAGGTACACGCCCCCCAGCCGCACCTGTAACCAGCAGATTTGATTCCTGTCAATCATTACCCAGCCGCGCGACCTGGGCACCGCCACCGTGCGGCGCACCCGATCGTTCCGCTCGGCGCAGGCACGTTGCTCGCTCAACAAGCCCCGCAGGCGACGTACGGTCTTACGCACGCGGTCCGGCGTGTACGGCTTGAGCAGGTAATCCACCGCACCCAGGCCAAAGGCGTCCACCGCATAGTCCGGATACGCGGTGGAGAACACCACCAGGGGTGCATTCTTCATCTCGGCGATGGTGTGCGCCAGCTCCATCCCGTCCAGACCGGGCAATCTCACGTCCACAAATACGGCGTCCGGGGCAAGGAGGCGGATGCAGTCCACCGCCTGGGATGCCGTGCCGGCTTCTCCCACCACCTCCACCCCCGGGATGCTCCGGAGAAGGTGTACGAGTTCCGCCCGTACCACCTCCTCATCCTCTACCACTACCACTCTCAACCCCAGATCCGCCGTGTCCCAACTCAACCCCCGCCTACCTCCCCGTGTTCCACCCGCGACCGTCCGCAACCCCGTTCCCGGGGATGCGTATCCGCACGCAGGTACCGCGGCCTTCCTCGCTCTGCATGCTGAGGGAGTACCGGTCACCGTACAAACCGTGAAGACGGGCGTGGACGCGGTGGATACCCGTCCCCTCGCCGTCCCCGCTCTGGAGGCACCCCAGCACCGCCTGCAACCTCTCACCGCTCATGCCCACGCCGTCATCCGTCACCGTGACCTCGACACAATCTCCCCGAACGCGTACGGTCAACCGAACAGAGCCGCCCGCAGGCTTGGGAAACAGGCCGTGCTTGATGGCGTTCTCCACCAGAGGCTGAATGGTGAAGGCCGGCAACAGCACGGTCCTCGCTTCGTCGTCGACGTTCACGTCCACACGCAACCTCTCGCCCATGCGCGCCTTCTCTATGGTGACGTAGTTCATGACCGTCTCGATTTCTTCGTCGACCGTGGCGAAACAGGATTTCCGCCGCAGGGTGGCATGCAGGAAGTCGCTCAGGTGGAGCAAGAGGTCCCGGGCGCGCGCGGCATCCGTACGGCAAAGGCCGATTATGGCACTGAGGGAGTTGAACAGGAAGTGGGGATTCACCTGGGCTTGCAGCGCTTGCAGGCGAGCTTCCGCGGCGAGGGCAGCCTGCCTCTCCAAAGCGGCCACATGGAGTTGTTGCGCCAGCAGTTCCGCCAGCCCCGCGGACACCTGGTCGGCCAGGATCCGGGAGACCTGACCGGAGGGAACCAGCACCACCCACCCGGCCACGGAGCAATCCCCGGCCATGAGAATGGGCGAAGCGACCACATCGACTTCGGCCGGCACCCCGCGGACCCGGTGCGCCGCCGGCACACTCAGCCTCTGTCGAACCGGCCCGATACCGTCAGCCCGGGCAAGCATCCCTTCCACGGCGCCCGTGAGCCACAGCACGAAACCCGCGGACATTCTCTCCGCCCATGCCGCGGCCAGCAAGGCACCCTGCTTCGTAACCAGGGCCGCCCCCATCGCACCAGTGGCTCGCCTCAGTTCTCGCACCATGGGCAGGCAGTTCTCCTCCGACAACCCCTCGCGCACCAGGGGAACCACAGCGCTCCTGGCCAGGCTGAGGGCACCCTGCACGCGTTTGGATACGTCCGCATCCAGACGGCGGCGCATGTCCTCGACTATCAGGACAAAGAGGGCGGCAGCGACTGGGTTGAGGATCAGCATGGGCGGGCCGACTGTGAGTTCCAGCTGGACGGCCAGGTCGAAGGGACGGGCCAGCAACAAGACGAGCACGCGCTGCACGGACTCCGCCAGGAACGAGGCCAGGGCCGCCTGGGAAACGGTGGGCGGGCGGCCCCGGTTGCGCCGGTAGAACACGCTCCCCACGCAACCGGCCACGAGCGTGCCCAGGCCGCAGGGGACGCACGTGAACCCTCCCCGCAGTAGCCGGTGGCCCCCGCCGATTACACCGGCACCGATACCTACCAGGGGTCCCCCGAACAGCCCCCCCACGGTGGCCCCCACCGAGCGCATGTTGCCCAGCGCCCCGTGCACGGGAACCCCCATAAAGGTGCCCATGATGGACAACCCGCCAAAAAAAAGTGCCAACGGCAGTCGGGACCACGGTCCCGGCTGCGCCAACCTTTCCTGAAAGTACCGGGACCGACAGAAGAGATACGCCACCATGCCGATTACAGACGTGCTGTATATCAGGCTCAAAATCACCTGCACCACTGGCTGTATGCCTCCTGACGTAGCGGGAGTCCCCCGCCGCGCGGGGTGTCAATGGGCCTTCCTGCCCAGGCCAGGGGTCCCTGCGCACCCCGTCAGCCGACGATTGGTTTCGTGAGAGGATAAAAGAGTCCTGCTGGAAAACCTTGTGTGCAGTTGGCTCCTCTACTTGCAAGACGGCAGGAATCAGGCGACTGTCGCCGAAGATTATCCATAGCTTACCAGATCCACCCGGAAATCGACGGGAGGGAGAACCGTGGGCAGGGAGACGGTATTTGTGGACGCGTTCACCGATGGTATCCTCGGCCCGGATCGTCCCATGCTGGGACCGGTGCGGGATGGAGGCCACATCGTGGCCAACACGGCTCCGGGATGCTGGGGGCCTATGATTACTCCGGCGATCCGCGGGGGACACGAGGTCACCCAGCCGGTCGCGGTAGAGGGCGCCGAGGTGGGCGACGCAATTGCCATCCGCATCAAAAACATCACGGTCACCTCGCTGGCCAGCTCTTCCGGAAACGACAGGTGGGTGGAAGGGCGATACCTGGGGGACCCCTACGTGGCGGCGCGCTGTGCCCAGTGCGGGACCATGTACCCGCCCACCCGCATCGAAGGCACCGGGCAGGCTGCGGTGCGGTGCGCGATTTGCGGGGCTGACGCCACCCCGTTCACGTTCACCAGCGGCTACACCGTCGCGTTCGACGAGAGGTACGGGGTCGGGGTCACCCTGGACCGGGAGGCCGCGGAAGCCGTAGCGCGGGACGCCCATCGCTTCGCAGCCCTTCCCGCAAATTCCGTCCAGAACCCCATCCTCGTGTTTGCACCCCATGACCTGGTCGGGCTGGTCACCCGGCTGCGGCCTTTTCTGGGGCAACTGGGAACGACTCCGGCGGTCACCATGCCCGACTCTCACAACGCGGGCGACTTCGGTTCCTTCCTGGTGGGGGCACCGCACGAGTACGCCATCACGGCGGAACAACTGGCCCATCGCACCGACGGGCATATGGACATCGACGCGGTAAGGGCCGGTGCCGTGGTGATCTGCCCCGTCAAGGTACCGGGAGGCGGGGTGTACGTGGGTGACATGCACGCCTGCCAGGGCGATGGCGAGGTGGCCGGGCACACCACCGACGTCTCGGGGACCGTCACGCTCCAGGTGCGAGTGGTCAAGAACCTCAGGATAGATGGACCCATAATCCTGCCCGTCGCCGAAGACCTGCCCTACCTGGCCAGGCCTCTTGAGGCTGGGGAGCGCGCCCGGGCTCTGGCTCTGGCCCACAGGTGGGGAGTCGGGCGGATTGAAGAGTCTGCTCCCATAAGTTTTGTCGGCACCGGGCCCGATCTGAACGCGGCCACCCAGAACGGGCTCGAGCGGGCGGCCAGCTTGCTCGGTATGAGCGTGCCCGAGGTCAAGAACCGGGCCACTATCACGGGGGCCATCGAAATCGGGCGGTTGCCTGGTGTGGTGCAGGTCACCTTCCTCGCTCCACTGGAACGGCTGGAGCGTGTGGGGTTGTTGCCGTTCGTCAGGGAACAGTACGACCTGCTGCAGGATGGGGCTGGCACCCAGAACTCTTTTACTCCGGGGCGATAGGCTTACCGTTCACCTACACGCATGCTTTGGCGGGAACAGTTAGGCCGCCCAAGCTTCGAAGACCAGGCGCGCACATTCGGCAATGACGCGGTCAGTTGCAACGGGGTCCGCCGCGCCCTTTGTGAGCACCGCCATTGCCACCGCGGCTCGCGGCCCGAAAATGACTGCAATATCGTTGCGCACCGGCCCCAGGGTGCCGGTCTTGTTCGCGACCTTTACAGACGTGGGAAGCAAGAGAGGGATGCGTTGCCTGAGCTGCTGTTTCTTCATGATCTCCAGCGCCTGCTCAGAGACCCAGGGGCTCACGTAGCGCCCCTCTGCCACCATGCTCAGGAGACGCATGAAGCCTCGCGGCGTTGCCACGTTGTTGTCCTGCCCCTCACTGAGCGCCGGATTGTCCGGTGCCATGCCCCCGCTCTCCAGCCGCTGGCGGGCTAGCTCCATCTCCTCTGCAGTCGGCCGTACGGAAGTGATGCCCCCGGCCCTTGCCAGGATCTGCCCACAGTTAAGCACTACGTTGATCTCTTCCAGGCCATGTGCCCGCAGTGTGCGGTTCACGTTATCAAGCCCCACCAGGTCCGCCAGCACGTCGGTCGCCCAGTTGTCACTGACTATAATCATCAGAGTTGCCAAATCACGTAGCGTTGGTTGCAGGCCGGCGTCCAGCTCCTTCAGTACGCCGGAGCCGAAGACCCTGCCACCTTCGGGCATTTCCACCCTCTGCCCAAGTTCAACCTGGCCTGCTTCCGCCTGGCGAAGAAGTTCCAAAAGAAGCGGCACCTTGAAGGTGCTCGCGGTGGGGAACACCAGGGCGGAATTGACGTGCACCTCCTCGCCCGTGACCAGATTCCGGGCGGCAAGTCCCACTGTCGCGGAGGTGCAGCCGATCACCGACATCAGCCGCGAAGTCAGCTCTGCTGTCAACGTTCTCCCGACCTCCCGTGCAAACAGCCAGAATCAGGGGGCAAACGCGTTGCCCCCGGCTTAACCAGAACCTGTGCTGGTAGGCCTTCTGCACTGACGCTTAAAATCCTGCTCCTTTGAAAACAAGTACCAAACGATCCTGCTCCCCCCTGTGGCAAGAAGGGCAGCGGTGTGATATTTAAGGTAACAGCACCACAAGAGCGGGTACCGTGCGAAAAAGGAAGGAGAACGTAACCATGAGGCAAGACGCTACGCTCATGTCCTACCTGGCCCGGGCCGGGGTGCGGGCGGCTCGCACCCGGCGCCTGCGCAGCACCGGTACTCGGTTGCTGGGAGCAGCCCTGGCGATTCTCCTCCTCGTGGGACCAGGGTGCGCGAGGAACCAGCCACCCGGCCCTCCTCCCGCAGGCCAGCCCCAGCCTCAGCCTCCCACCCACTCCGACGCCCCCGCCCCGGGTTCGGGATCGTCACCGGTGGTGGTATTCCTCTCCAGGGAGGGGAAACTGGAGGCCGCCTTGCGCACCGTGTCCGGACCGGAGGATCGGTACCCGACCGCGGCCGTCGAAGCTCTCGTGGCCGGCCCCACTGCGAGGGAGAGAGACGCGGGACTTGGACCCGTTCTCCCCGCCAGTACCCGGGTCCTGGGGGTCGAGATCGAAAGAGGAGTGGCCACCGCAAACCTGAGCCGCGAGGTGATCACCAGGGCTTCGGAGGTGGGAGTCAGCTCTACCACGGAAGCCCTGGCCCTCAACGCCCTGTATTTCACCCTCGCCCAGTTCCGCGGGGTCGAGAAGGTGCGCCTGCTGGTGGAAGGCAAGAACCGGGGCCCGGTTGACGGCAGGCTGGTGGAGGACTTCTGGGGGCACATCGGGCTTCCCGAATACCTGACCGGCAACCCGCGGATCCTGAGCATCCCTACCCGCCAGGAGGTGGGGGAAATCACCGACGGGCTGCGCCTCCGGTCCCTGCGCTGGGCGAGTCACCCGGCGGTGTTCCGGGTGGTGTTTGAGATCGACAACCCGGACGGCACCCCCGCCCCCCTGGTCCCTGCCACCATCGGAACCTGGTCAGCATCCGGAGTAATCCAGGTTACGATAAACGCCATGCGGGCCACCGCCGTCAAAGAGCTCAAGCCCGGCGGGGAGGTTGAGCTCGACGACTGGCGGGTCGCCATGCTACGCTGGGAAGTAACAGAAGACGACCAGGCCTTCTCGTTCAGCCTGGCCCTCCGCCCCGGTCGCGCCTACGGGTGGCGGCTGTGGTCGCTGCCCGACCCCTGCCGCGTGCTGGTGGACGTGTTCGCATGCGGCTCGGCCCTGGCAGGCTTCCCTGCGAGCATGGTGAGCACGCCTATCTTTTGGGAAGGAATACCTGACCGAAGCATCGAATGAGTTACGGCAGCGGAAACCGTCGGTGATTACAACGGAGAAGTAAGCCTGCCATTCAACCAGCAGCATCTGCCGGGCAGCCCCGCACACCGGACGTGGCCCTGTCGTGTGGTTTCCGGGGGGTGGTAGCTGCAAGAACGGTCACATGCTACCGTGCGGGCGGTCAACCTGCAGCTCAGCTTGAGATCCCAAACAGGCGGGATCGGGAGGTGCTGAAAGTGCGTAAACTGGTGCGGGTCAACATGACCGACACGACCGTGCGGGTGGAAGAGTTGCCGGAGAAATACCGGTTCATGGGCGGCAGGTGGCTCACCTCCACTCTGGTGGCGGACGAGGTTCCCGCCACCGCCCATCCCCTGGGCCCCAACAACCGCCTTGTGTTCGCCCCCGGTATCGTCACCGGGACGGCGGCGCCCAGTTCCGGCCGCATCTCCGTCGGCGCGAAGTCACCCCTCACCGGGGGCATCAAGGAGGCAAATGCGGGAACACCGGTGGCGCAGAGCCTGGCCAGGATGGGTATAGCTGCGATTGTCATCGAAGGCCAGCCCGAAGAGAACGACGAGTTCTTCGTCCTGAAGCTCAACAAAGACGGGGGCGAGCTTGAGCGGGCCGAAGACCTGGCCGGCCTGGGGCTCTACGAGTTTGCCGCCCGTGTGCAGGAACGGTTTGGGAATACGGGATTCATAGCCACGGGGCCCGCCGGCGAAAAGCGCATGGCCATGGCGGGCGTCTGCTGCAACGATACGGAATTCCGCCCGTCCCGCTACGCGGGCCGCGGCGGCCTGGGAGCGGTGATGGGGGCCAAGGGGCTCAAGGCCATTCTGGTGGACGATACGGGTGCCCCGGGGGTTTGCATCGCCAACGAGGATCTCTTCAGGGTCGGTCTGAGGAAGCTGTCAGACGCCCTGCGCGAGCACCCGATTACCAGGCCCGGCGGCACCCTCAACACCTTGGGTACCGCTGCCCTGATCAACGTCCTCAACGAGGCAGGTGGGCTCCCCACCCGCAACTTCAGCTCGGGCAGGTTCGAGGGAGCAAGCAGGATAGCGGGAGAGACCATCGCCGAGACAGCCAGGCAGCGGGGCGGCAAGACGGGGCACTCCTGCCACCCGGGCTGCATAATCCGGTGCAGCAACATCTGGGCAAGGCAGGACGGCTCCGAGCACGTGTCCTGCCTGGAGTACGAGTCGGTCTGGGCGCTGGGCGCTAACTGCGGCATCGACGACCTCGACACCATCGCCGAGCTGATCTGGATCTGCAACGACAGCGGCCTGGATACCATTGAAGCGGGCGTCACGCTGGCGGTGGCCATGGAAGCGGGGCTGGCCGCTTTCGGGGACGGGCAAGCAGCCATCAGGCTGCTGAGAGAGTGTGCCCTGGGCACCCCCCTGGGACGTATCCTTGGAAACGGGGCAGCGTTCACGGGCAGGGCTTTCGGGCTCACGCGGGTCCCCACCGTCAAGGGGCAGGGCATGCCGGCGTACGAACCACGGGCAGTCAAGGGCATCGGGGTCACATACCTGACCTCCCCCATGGGCGCTGACCACACGGCAGGATACACGGTGGCGCCCGAGATCCTGTCGGTGGGAGGTAAGGCCGACCCGCTGCTGCCGCACGGCAAGGCGGACATCTCCACGAACCTGCAGGTCGCCACTGCGTTCCTTGACAGCACCGGCTACTGCCTCTTCATCGCCTTCGCCATCCTGGACATCCCCGCGGGCTTCGAGGGGATGGTGGAAACCTGCAACGGCGTCCTGGGGACCGCATGGTCTGGCGAGGACGCCACCGCCATCGGCACGCAGATCCTCCGTACGGAGCGCTCCTTCAACGAGGCCGCAGGATTCACCCGGGCCCACGACCGGCCTCCGGAGTTCATGCGTTACGAAACCCTCCCGCCGCACAACCAGGTGTACGACGTCCCCGACGAGGAAATCGACCGGGTGGCCGCTGTTCTCACCGAGTCCCGGTAACGAGCGCGGGGGGTTGCCGGCTGGCAACCCCCCGTGTGGCGGAGGATCCACAGATGCCTACCGTCCGCGTGCGCCTGTATGCCACAGTGCGGAAATACGCACCCCCGGGGTGTCACGAGGGCACCTTCTCGGTGGAGCTGCCGGAGGGGTCTAAGCTGGAAGACCTCTACCGGCGGCTGGGCATACCTGAGCGCGAGGTCAAGCAGAGCTTCGTAAACGGCAGACGCGCAGAACCCGACCAGGTTCTCCGCGAGGGAGACGAAGTAGGGGTCTTTCCCCCCATAGCCGGCGGCACAGAGGCCAGACCATGCGGACAGCCTTGAAGGGCAGCGTCCGCCCACCTGGCCTGGGAGCAGGCGATCAGGCCCTGGCGGTGGCGGCGGCCACCGCTGCCGCCAGGGTATCCAGCCCGGTGTCCAGGTCCTCCTCGGACACGGTAAGAGGCGGGATGAAGCGGATCACGTGGTTGAAGGTCCCGCAGGGGTACAGGATCAGACCGCGCTCCAGGCACTCTTTCAGAACGCGGGTCACCAGCTCCCCGTCCGGGCGGCCCGTGCCGGGTTGAACGAACTCGACCCCGATCATCAGGCCCATCCCCCGCACGTCCCCTATCTGGGGATGGCGCGCAGCGAGATCCCGCAGCCTGGCCAGGGCGCGGTCGCCCAACCGGCGGGCCCGGCCCGGCAAGTCCTCCTCCCGCATGACGGCGAGGGTGGCCAGGGCAGCGGCGCAGGCCACCGGGTTACCGCCGAAGGTGGTCCCGTGAGCTCCGGGGGACCACTTTTTCATGAGGCGGGACGGGGCCACCGTGGCCCCCAAGGGGAACCCGGATGCGATCCCCTTGGCCACCGCCATTATGTCGGGGTTAACCCCCACCGCCTGGGCCGCGAACATGGCGCCCGTGCGGCCAAAGCCGGTCTGTACCTCGTCGAAGATGAGGAGGATACCGTGCCGGTCGCAGAGCTCCCGCAATCCCCTCAGGTACCCCGGAGGTGGCACCACGTACCCGCCCTCCCCCAGGACCGGCTCGATCAGGATAGCAGCCACCTGCGAGGGGTCAACCAGGTGCTGAAACATCCCCTCGAGCCGCTCCAGGCATTCCAGGGAGCACGCCCCCTGCTGGCGACCGGCCGGGCACCGGTAGCAGTAGGGGTAAGGGGCAAAGTACACCCCCGGCAGCATCGGTTCGTAGTGCAGGCGGTACTTGCTCTTGGAGGACGTCACGGACGCCGCCCCCATGGTACGCCCGTGAAAGCCGCCTTCAAAGGCGATGAGGGCCGGCCTGCCCGTCACGTAACGGGCCAGCTTGACGGCTCCTTCCACGGCTTCGGCCCCGCTGTTTCCGAAGAAGAACATGTCCAGGTCGCCGGGCATCACCGCGCGCAGTTCGTCGGCAAGCCGGAGGATGGGTTCGTAGAGCAGCACCCCCACAGGACCGTGGATGAGCTTCTCCATCTGTTCCTTAGCCGCTGCCACCACCCGGGGGTGGTTGTGCCCCAGGTTGGCTGTCGCCATTCCGGACACGAAATCCAGGTAGCGCCGGCCGTCCGTCCCCCAGACGCAGGTTCCGCTGGCGTGGGACACGGGCAGGTTGGGCCAGTCCACCGCCAGGCTGGGGGCCAGGAGGTTCCCCAGGCAGGCTACCAGGTCTGCGAAGGATTTCTCTTGCACCGCTTCTGACCTCCCCGCTACCGGACGAACTTGATCAGGATCACCCCGGCCACCGCTGCCAGGATCATTCCCCCTGCCACCACGTCGCGCCATGTGAACGCGAGGGGTTCCAGCTCCGTGGGCTTGCCCGGAGCACCGAACCCCTTGCCCTGGAGCGCGATCTCCAGCTCGTCGCCACGGCGGAACAGGAGCAGGACGAGGGGGACAACCACGGGTATTAAGCCCCTTCTCAGCCGCTCGACCATGCCCAGGGAGGCCAGGTCGAACCCGCGCAACTTCTGGGCATCCAGGATGCTCTGCCACATCTCGAAGATCAGGTCGGTGAAGGTCAGGGCACTTACAAACATGAAGGCAAACCGGCTGGGAATCCCCAGGCGCCGGAACATGGCCATCACCTTGCCAGGCGAGGTGGTGGACACGAATACGGGCACGCTGCCCACCGCTACCAGCACGCGCAGGCAGAGCAGGATGCCGAACAGGAGCCCGGCGTCGGTGAGCACGCCCAGGTCGGCGCCGCCGGGGATGGGCAGGTGACCCAGTACCAGGAGGGGTCTGCCTCCCCGGTACATGAATCCCTGCACCAGGATCAGGAAAACGAATGTGGCCAGGAGGATCTTGAGCAGGACATAGAACCGGCGGGGGTGAATGCCCGCCAGGGCCCAGAAGATCCCCGCCAGTCCCAGCCACGACAGCAACACGGCGAAATCCCGGGCGGTAGGGAAGTACGGCAGCAGGATGATCACCAGGGTGGCAATGACAAACCCCAGCTTCACCAGGGGGTGCAGGCGGTGCACGAACGACTCGCTGTCGGAGTAAGCGAAGGGCGTCTGCACATTCAATCCCTCCCCACCGCAGGCCACCCGGCTGCGCCAGCTGGCGATGGCCACTGCCCCGTCGCCTGTCGGGCTGCCACGGTCGCCAGGTGAGCGAGGAGCGCCTCGGGAGTCATGATCTCGCCGCACAGCCCGAGCTTCCGCGCCAGCACATGGGCAGCCGGGGGACGCAACCAGGCTCGGGCCAGCACCTCTTCCTGCCGGAATACCTGGGAGGTCGGCCCGTCCAGCAGGACCTGACCCCCGTGCATCACGAGCAGGCGGGTAGCATACCGCGCCACCAGGTCCATGTCGTGGGTGATCATGATCACCGTCCGTCCCTCGCGCCGGAGCCCGTCCGCCAGCTCGGCCAGGAGATACCTCCCCCGGTAGTCCTGGGCGGTGGTGGGTTCGTCCAGGATCAACACCTCCGGACCCATGGCCAGCACGCACGCCACCGACAGCTTCCGCCGATCTCCGAACGATAGCTTGAAGGGAAACAAATCCTTCGCCTCGTATAGCCCGACGGCCTCCAGAACCTCCCGCACGCGGCGGGAAATGGTGACCTGGTCGAGGCCCAGGTTCTTCAGGCCAAAGGCGACCTCTTCCTCGACGGAAACGTTGAAGAGCTGGTAGTCGGGGTTCTGCAGCACCAGCCCCATGCGGCGGGTGATGTCGCCCGTCCTGCGCCCGACCAGATCCTCTCCCCGGTAGATGATACGGCCCCGGGAGGGACGCACCAGCCCGACAAGGGCCTTCACGAGAGTGGTCTTACCGGACCCGTTCTGCCCCACAATACCCAGGAACTCACCCTGCCGGAGGGCGAAGCTTACCCCCTGCAGGGCCGTCACCGGAGGCGATCCCGGATACGTCACCACCAGGTCCTCCACCTGCAGGACGGGCTTCTCAGGGGCCACCACCCCGGATGGTGCGGGATCCTCCGGCGCAGCGGGAGAGCCGGCTGCGCAGCCCGGCTGCGCTGTGCCAGCCGGTGGAAGGTCTCCCCCCTTGTCCCCCGGCACCGGCGGGCTGTCCTCCGCGCAACCCAGGAACTGCCGGATAGTCTCCGGCACCAGTGCCGGCTCAACCCGCCGCAGGACATCGGCCGGGGCGCCAAGAGCGTGCAGTACCCGGTGGCCGACCGGTGCCTGCACCCCCGCAGCCTCCAGGGCTTCCACGTCCGCCACCACTTCGGCAAACCGGCCCTGCCGGACCGGCACGCCCTCGCGCAGGAGCAGGCAGTGGGTGGCGATCCCCAGGACCTCCTCCACCTTGTGGGTGGTCATGACCACCGCCATGTCCTGACTGCGCGCCAGGGTGCGCAGGGCATCGGCGACTTCAAACGAGCCCACGGGGTCGAGCTGGGAAGTGGGTTCGTCAAGGATGAGCAGGCGGGGCAGCATGGTCAGGACGCTGGCCAAAGCCGCCCTCTGTTTCTGGCCCCCGGAGAGGGCCTTGGGGGGCCTTCTCTCGAACCCCTCCAGGCCGACCAGGTTGAGGAAGTGCTTCGTGCGGCGCCCGATCTCGTCCCGCGGGACGCCCAGGTTGGACGGGCCAAACCCCAGCTCCATCTCCAGGGTGGGCATGAAGAGCTGCGTTTCGGGATCCTGGAGGACGATTCCGCAGTGCCGCGCCATCTCGTACATGGGATGGTCCCAGGGGTCCAGCCCGTCCACCAGGACGGTGCCCCGCCGGCGCCCCCCGTAGATATGGGGTATAACCCCAGCCAGCAGGTAGCACAGGGTGGACTTCCCGGCCCCATTTGCCCCCAGCACCACGAGGAAGTCACCCGGCACCAGGGACAGGCTGAGCCCCTTGAGGACGTCCCTCTCGCCGTCATAAGAAAAGCTCAGGTTCTCCAGAAGCACCACGGGAGTGCGCCCGCCAGACACTTCCTCGCCTCCGTTTCCCGGCCCCCGGAGGTGCTCAGGGGCGCTCTCACCAGAGCGCCCGCTCCACTTTCGGCAACCCGGTGCGCGCCAGGGCTTCCACCAGCGGCATGGTGATCACGGCCGTGATCAGGGAAAGAACGGGTACCCACCACGTGTAGCCGATGAAAGTGGCAATGGCCAGGGCGGCCGGGTACTTGAACAGGTACCAGTACGGCCTGGTCCACGGTAGCCACCACACCAGCAGGGAGGCAAGTACCGTAACGAAGATCCCCAGGTACTTGCGCCCCCGATCCTGACCGCGCAGCCAACCCGGCACCAGGCGGCTACCCAGGGGGGTCACCGCCACCAACAGCGGAGGCAACCAGTAGTAGGCGCTGAGTGCCCAGTAAAGAGGCTGCGGGGGCGTTTCGAACCCGGCCGCTGCCCCGGGCACGTAGTACGGGAAGACCAGCGTCATCACGGCCACGGCACCTATGCATAGCGTGTTCAGAGCCCAGTACCTCTCCCCGTTGGTAAACAACGCTACGAAGAAAGCGGGTAGCACGGTGGTCAGCAATACATCCAGCAGCCCCAGGGGAAAGCCGCCCGGCGCGATGAACATACCTATGAGTCCTCCGATAATGGACGCCACCACACCACCCCACGGCCCCAACAGGAAGGGAGCAATGGCCGCAAAAGGCACGGCCAGGGGAACATAACCGCCCCCTCCCACGTAGGGGAAGATGGGGACCAGGGCCGTCACCCCGATCAGCGCGCCGAACAGGGTGACCCATGCCACCGATGGCCCGCGCGCCCTGCGGGTGACCTCTTTGACCGCCGTCGCTTCCACAGGACATCCCCCTTTCCGGATCTATGGTCGGTCCAAGAACCGTCCCGCCCCCTATTGCGCCAGGCGAAACAAGTTCTTGCGCCCAGTGATTGAATTCGCCGGGGATGTCTCGTATTCCTCCTAACGATCGCGATCCGCGTCCCGGGATCCAGCTCCGGCCCCCGGGGGGACGCTGCAACCCAGATCCCTGGAGATGGCCCGGCAGGTGCTCAGCAGCAGGGAAGCATACCGCCCTTCCAGATCCTCCAGGGAAATGCGCTGGGTGGGGGCGGTAATGCTCAGGGCCGCCACCACCTGGCCCCGGGCATTGAACAGGGGGGCCCCGATACAAACCACTCCGGGGCAAAACTCCTCACGGTCGGTGGCATATCCGCGGCGCCTCACCAGTTCAAGCTCTCTCTCCAGGCCCTCAAGATCGGTAATGGTGTTGGGCGTGAGCCTTTCCAGGGGCCTGGCCGAGAGCAGAGAGCGGCGCCGGTCCTCGGGGACGAAAGCCAGCATGGCCTTTCCCAGGGAGGAGGCATGGGCAGGCATGCGCAGACCGCTGGAGAGGTTCACTCCCAGCACGTGAGAGGACTTGTGCGTTTCCAGGCACAGGGCAGCCCCGGCGTCCATCGTGCCCAGGTTGACATCCTCGCCGCACGCCCGCTGCAGCGCCTCCATGTGGGGACGGGCTACCCTCTGCAACACCGTCAGTCCGGCTCCCCCACCAAGCTGGGCGGCTCGCGGACCAAGGGAGTACCTCCTGTCTCCCGGAGCCCGGATCACGTATCCGAGCTTCTCCATGGCACTCAAAAAACGCAGAGCAGTGCTACCGTCCAGACCGGTCAGCCGGCACAGGTCCGCCAGCCTCACCCCGTCCTCGGCTGCCGCCAGTACCTCCAGAATCCGGATGGTGCGCTCGACTGCCCTCACGTCACCAGCACCCCCTGCTCTCCGTTGACGCAGCCTCCCGTCAGGAATACCCGCTGCTGCTCCCGGGCGTAGCCCCTCGATGGGAAAGCCCCGCCGTCTCACCCTCAACATTTTAGCGAACACTCTTATGGAAGGAAAACCCGTATTATGGGGATCTGGGGAACAGGTGGAAGGCCACCGGGAGGAACAGCCTCCGCCCGCGCCGAAGTGGATAGCCCCGAACCGCGGAAAGCAGCTTTGGAGGGGAGACGTGCCGGGGGAACTTGCCAGGCAGCTCGCTCGCGTCGTAGGGACCCCCTGGGTGCTCGACAGCCAGCTGGCACGCCACACCTACGCTTACGACGCCAGCCCCATCTGCGGCCTTCCGGACCTCGTGGTTCTACCCGCCAATCGCGAGGAACTGGCAGCGGTGGTATCCATATGCAACCGGCAGGGAGTCCCCGTGGTACCGCGGGGCGCCGGCACCTCCCTGAGCGGGGGGCCGGTAGCCACCTCGGGGGGAGTGGTGATCGCCCTCACCCGGATGAACCGCATCCTGACGGTCGATCCGGAGAACCGGGTGGCGCTGGTCGAGCCCGGAGTCACCAACATGGAGCTGCAGCAGGCCGCCAGCCGGTGGGGACTCATGTTCGGGCCCGACCCTGCCAGCGGCAAAGTCGCCACCCTGGGGGGCAACGCCGCGGAAAACGCCGGGGGCCCCAGGGCGGCCAGGTACGGGGTGACCCGCCAGCACGTCCTCGGCCTGGAGTTCGTCTTGCCCGACGGCACCCTGGCCAGCACCGGCCAGCTGGGCCCCGTCCCCTGTCCGGACATCCCCCGGCCCCTGCTGGAGCTGGGCAGCCTGATGGTGGGATCAGAAGGAACGCTGGCCTTTGTCACCAGGCTGGCCCTCCTGCTCGTACCGTCTCCGCGGAACCATGCCACCCTCCTGGCCTTCTTCCCGGCTGTGGAAGAAGCAGCCACCGCCGTTTCCCGCATCGTCGCGGCGGGGATGCTCCCCGCAGCCCTGGAAATCATGGGCCGGCTGGACATCACCCTCGTTGAGAAGTCCCTGCACCTGGGGATACCCGTCGACGCCGAGGCCATGCTCCTCCTGGAGTTTGACGGCCCGGGCCCCGCACTGGCCAAGCAGGTGCGCTGCGCCGAGCAGATCATGCGGGAAAGTGGGGCCGTGGGAACACGCTCGGCCACGGACCCCCGGGAAAGGGAAGACCTGTGGCTGGCCCGCCGGGCGGCGTCCGGGATGTACGGTCTGCTCAAGCCCACGTACCTCAGCCAGGACGTGACGGTGCCCCGCCACCGGGTACCCGAGATGTTCCGCAAGGTGGCCGAGCTCGCCCGGGAAAGCAAGCTGCCCATCTCCATCATGGGGCACCTGGGGGACGGCAACCTGCACCCGGCGGTGCTGCTCGACGACCGCTGTCCCAGGGAGATGGAGCAGGCCCTGGAAGTCTGCCACGTCGTGGTGGAAGAGGCGCTCCGGCTGGGTGGCACCCTTTCCGGCGAGCACGGCATCGGGGTTGAGAAGCTGGAGTTCATGCCCCTCGCCTTCTCCCCCGCCACCCTCCGTTACTTCGCCGAGATAAAACGCGCCTTCGACCCCCGCTGGACTCTCAATCCCGGCAAGCTACTTCCGCCCCCCACCCCCGGATCAGCAGCACCCGCCACAGATGCACCGGCCTCCGGGGCGGGAGTCACGCCAGAAAGAGTACTTGGCGAACTGGAGGCCCTGCTGGGCCGTCGTCTCCTCACGTCCGGCGAGGACCTGCGGCGGTTCGGCTTCGACGCCGCCCGCAGCCCCTGGGCAGTGGCCGTCCCCGAGAGCGCGGAGGAGCTGACAGAAACGGTGAGGATCCTGGCCGCCCGCGGCGTGAAGATATGGCCGATCGGGGGAGGAACGCTGGTAAGCGTCGCCTTTTCTCCCTTCGAGGGAGGGGTTGCCGTCTCGACCGCTGGCCTCGACCGGGTGGTCGACCTGATCCCCGAGAACCTGACCGCCACCGTGCAGGTGGGATGTCATCCGGACGACCTCAACGCGTCGGCAGCAGCCGCATCCTGCCTCTACGCCGTCGACTGCTGGCGCCTCCCGAAGTCCACCCTGGGGGGAGAGGTGGGGATCAACGGCTTTGGGCCGCGCCGACCCCGCTACGGTTCCACGCGGGACAACCTGCTTGGCCTCACCTTCCTCGACGCCAGCGGCCAGGTGTGCCGGGTCGGGGGCCAGACGATCAAGAACGTCAGCGGCTACGACGCCACCCGGCTGCTCTGCGGCGCGTGGGGAATCCTCGGTATCGCGGTGGAGGCGACGGTACGCCTGTGGCCCCGTCCGGAAGAGGAAGAGACCGTCGCCGTGCCCGTACGCGACCCTGCCGGCCTGGGCCCGTTCCTGACAGACCTCTTCCCCGCGGTCGACGTCGCCGCCCTGCAGCTCCTGTCCCCATGCCCGGGGAAAGACAACTGGCTACTGCTCCTGGCCCTGGCCGGCCCTGGTGAAGACGTGCAATGGTGGATCAACCAGCTCTACCGCTGCTCCAGCCACCACGGGCTGGAACCCCGCCCCCTTGCCCCCGATGAGGCGGCCAGATGGTGGGAAGAGGCTCGCCGCCGGTCGGGCCCGGCCGCCTGCCACCGCCTCCGTCCCCGCCCCTGCTGGGTGGCGGGATACATGCGGGTGAAGCCCACATCCCTCCCCGCAGCCGCGGCGTTCCTGTTCCGCACCGCCCGCGATCGGGGATGGGAGTGCGGGGTGAACGCCTTCTGCACCCTGGGAGTCATAGATTTCACCTTGTCTTCCCCTGCAGGCGAGGCGCCTGCGGGGATCGCCGAGCTCCTCCACCACCTGACCGGAGCCGCCCCCGGCGGTGAGCTCGGGCTTTACGGATGGGGCGCCGACCTGGAACGAGCCATGCTGCCCTGGCTGCCGGGCAGGGCTTACCCGGCCGGCACGGCTAAGGTGGTGACCAGGCTCAAGGGCCGGCTCGACCCGGCGGGGATTCTCGCTCCTGCCGCCCGAATACTGCCGGCCACACTTCCCGGTGGAGGCGAACCCCATGCGGGTCATCCAACCCGGCCAGTACCGACGTGACGGTACCTCCCCCGGGGAGCACGAGGTCCGGTGCGATCTCGGCCAGAGGCACGAGCACAAACGCGCGCCTGCGTAGCTCGGGATGGGGGATGACCAGGTCCGGGGTAGAGATCTCAAAATTGCCGAACAACAGTATATCTATGTCGATGGGGCGCGGGCCCCAGCGCAGACCCCGCCTTCTTCCCAGGTCGGCCTCTATCTGCTTGCAGGCACCGAGCAACTCCAGAGGAGACAGGGATGTTTCGGTTTCCAGAACCGCATTCAGATACCACGGCTGCCCCGCCGGCCCCACCGGTTCCGTCTCGTAAAGAGAGGACCGACCCAGCACCCGGATGCCAGGGTGGGCGTCCAGCCTGGCCGCCGCCCGGGCCAGCATCACCTCTCGCTCTCCCATGTTGCCCCCCAGCCCCAGGTAAGCCACGGTCAACTCTTCCTCCACCTCCGCACGTCCGCTGCTGCGTACTCCATGATCCCCCCCACAGGGGGCACCGGCTTCTTGACCCGAACCCGCACTCCCTCCACCGGGAAGCCAGCCAGGACTCGCTCGGCTATGGTGCTGGCCAGGGTCTCGACCAGGTTGAAGCGCTCACCTTCTACGACCCGTTTGACCGCGTCAAACACCCGTGAGTAATCGACCGTGCAGTCGAGATCGTCACGCCGTCCCGCCGGGTCGAGATCAAGGTACAGGACCAGGTCAACCACAAACGGTCGCCCGGCCTCTTTCTCGCCGGGCAAGACACCGTGGTAGCCATAAAAGGTCATACCCTTGAGGATGATCCGGTCAGCCACCTTATTCCCCCCCGACCGGGCGGCGTGCGATGGCGTCGGCCATCCGGGCTACCCGTACCATCTCTTTCACATCGTGCACCCGGACAATATCGGCTCCGTTGGCTATGCCCAGCGCCACCGTGGCTGCCGTCCCCTCCAGCCGCTCCTCGACCGGCAGGCCAAGCACCTTGCCCACGAGGCTTTTCCGCGACGGGCCCAGCAGAATGGGCCGGCCGAAGCTCCTCAGTTCGCGCAGGCGGGCTATTATCTCCAGGTTGTACTCCAGCCTTTTCCCAAAGCCGATCCCGGGATCGATGATCACGAGTTCCCGGGATATGCCCGCCCGTTCCGCCAGGTCCAGGCTTTCCCGGAAGAAGCCGGCCAGGGCATCCATCACCGACCTGTACTCCGGCCATTCTTCTCGGCGGTGCTCGGCGAGGCCGTGCATGATTACGACGGGTACCCCGAACTCGGCCACCACCCGGGCCATCTCGGGGTCCGCCCGCAGTCCCCCCACGTCGTTGACTATCTGGGCCCCCAGGCGCAGGGCTTCCCTGGCCACCCTGGCCTTGTAAGTGTCGACCGATATGGGGACGGGCAACTCCCTCACCAGGCGCTCGATAACCGGCAGTACCCGGTCCATCTCCTCTTCCTCCGACACGGGAGCAGACCCGGGACGTGTCGACTCCCCTCCCACGTCCACTATGTCCGCCCCGTCGGAGACCATCTCCCTTGCCCTGGCAACTGCGGCCTCCACATCCAGATAAAGCCCGCCGTCGGAAAAGGAATCCGGGGTGACGTTCAGGATACCCATGACAAGCGTTCTGGCCCCCACCTCCAGGGTGTGGGGTCCGCACTCCAGTTGCCAGCGTCCCTCACTTTCCCAGCACGCCAGGACCGCCTCCAGCTGCCTTCCCAGCTCGGCCAGGCCGAAGGGTTGCATCCTCAACTTGCTCGCCAGCAGGCGGTACTGGCGCAGGGTGCCCATCAGCAGCACGTCAGTGGTCTGGACCGACCAGTCCGCCGCACCGTGCGCCACTGCCGCTTCACCGCCCCGGGCCAGCATCTCCTGCTTCAACACGTTGGCGGCCTTGGGGGTGAGTCCTTCCACCTTGACTACCCGGTGGACGGCCTTGGGGGCCATCAACTTTTTCCCCACCTCGTCCACACCCACCAGATCCATCTCGGCCACGGCTCGCCGCAGGTTGTCGACAACGATGACCCTGGGGTTGTAGCTGCGCATGGTGCTTTCACCGCCCGGCATCGGCTCTCACCGCCCGCGTATGATGGCGAAAGCTTCCGCCCGCGAGGCTGGGTTGCGCCGGAAAATACCCCTTACGGCTGAAGTCACGGTAAGCGTCCCGGGCTTGTTAACCCCCCTCATGCTCATGCACAGGTGTTCAGCCTCCAGGACAACCACCACTCCTTGGGGCTCCAGTTTGTCCATGATCATGTCCGCTATGCACGTGGTGAGGCGTTCTTGCACCTGAAGCCTTCTCGAAGCTACCTCCACCACCCGGGCCAGCTTGCTCAGACCGGTGATTTTGCCCTTGGGGATGTAGGCAATGTGGGCACGGCCGAAAAACGGCAGCAGGTGATGCTCACACAGGGAGTAAAACGGGATGTCCTTCACCAGGACCAATTCTTCGTGCTTCTCGTCGAATTGGACGATCAGCTCCTCCCCCGGGTCGCGGCCCAGACCGGACAAAATCTCGCCATACATATCCGCCACCCGGCGGGGGGTCTCCCGCAACCCCTCCCGCGATGGGTCTTCACCGATAGCTTCGATGATTATGCGCACCGCTTCCTCGATCTTCTTCTTATCCACCGGCTCCCCTCCCCGCCGCGTGGCCCCCACCAGGCCCGCCAGGCTGACCGGATTAGTTCTCCAACAGTGCCGGGCCCTCCTCCCAGAGGCAGGCACTTGCCAGCATTTACGTCGAAAGGAGAACGGGTCAAAACCCGAGAAAGAGACCAGCGGGGGGCGAAAGTTCGTTGCGGTCCTGGGAATGGATGCGGGAAGCGCTGGACCTGGTAGGGCGGGGGGTCATCGCCATCGATGCGCGGGGCACCATCCGGGTGTACAACCGCAAGGCCATGGCCCTGTTCGGCATCGACCCGCGGGCGGGGCCCGGACACCCCCCGGGCAGACTGCAGGCGGGTGACGTCGTACTGCTGGCGGACAACCTCCTGGGGGGTGACGACGGAGGGCTTGCTCCCCACCACCTGGCGGTGATTGGCGTGGATCCCGGCCAGGTGGTGCCGGGGGGGACCCTGGTTGCCGTCGGCAGGTATCCATCCCCGCCGGGTTCGGCCTGCTTCCGCAGCGCACCCGCCAACTCCGATCTCACCGTGGCCGGTTTCGCAGGCACGGTGTGGGTGCGGGTTTCCGTGCATGCGCGCAACCGTGTGCTGCAGATCCGGGTGGGCGCGGCCACCTATTCCTTCTCGTACGACCGCTGTGCCGGGCACCTGGTGCTCCTCGACGGGCGGGACTACCGGGTGAAATTCTACCAGGCCCGTGGTTACACCGCACGAGGAGAAAGCGCCCGCGAGATCCTCGAAGGCAAGGAATACACGGCCAAGGGACAGGATGCCCCCGTCCCCTGCCTGCAAGGGATGCCCATCAGCCAAATCCACCCGGACTCCGCCGAGATTGCCGACCTGCTGCACGTAGCCCGGGGGGAGCGCGCAGGCCAGCGCGACATGGTCAGGACTCTGAACGGCATCCCCGTAAGGATGCGCGTGACGCCCGTTACGCGCCGGGGAGTGGTGATGGGGGCGGTGCTCACCGTTGAGGACCTGGAGGAACTGGAAACGACGCGCCGGGACGACGAACGGGCACTGGAATCGCTGCGCTCCCTCGTGACCGGGACAGGGACCCCGGCAGGTGTCCCGGGCGGGATGGCCCGCCTCGCCGGCATCAGCAAGGAGATCGAAGAGGTGCGGGCGATGGCAGAGCGGGCAGCGGAGACGGACCTCACCGTGCTCCTGGTTGGGGAGACAGGCACCGGAAAGGGCCTGCTGGCTCGGGTTATCCACGAAGCCAGCCGCAGGCGCGGGAGGCCTTTTGTGCAGGTCAACTGCGCCGCCATCCCGTCCACCCTGCTGGAATCGGAGTTGTTCGGCTACGAGGAGGGCAGCTTCACCGGGGCGCGTCGGGGAGGCATGAAGGGGAAGTTCGAGCAGGCCCAGGGGGGAACTCTCTTTCTGGACGAGATTGCCGATCTGGACGCCTCGTTGCAGGCCAAAGTCCTCCATGCCATAGAGGAAGGGGAAATATTCCGGCTGGGCGGATCCTCCCCCGTGCGGCTGGACGTGCGTCTCATAGCGGCTACCAATCGCGACCCGGAAACGCTGGTGGCATGCGGTGCCTTCCGACCTGATCTTTACTGGCGGCTCAACGTGGTGTGCATCAGGCTCCCGCCCCTGCGCGAGCGCCGGTGCGACATCCCGGTGCTGGTAGACCAGATGCTACCGGATATTGCACGGCGGGTGGGTCGTCCTTCTCTCAGCGTCAGCGAGGCGGCAGGAGAAGTGCTCATGGACTATTCCTGGCCGGGGAACGTGCGGGAGTTGCGCAACGTCCTGGAGGCGGCCGCCCTCCTGGCCGACGGCGGCGTCATATATCCGGAGCACCTACCCGCCCACGTGCGCAGGGGCTGCGGCCCCGAGTCGGTACCGGTCAGGGTGACGCGGGTAGCACCGCTGCGCGAAGTAGTGGCGCAGGCGGAGCGGCAGGTGATCGCCATGGCCCTGCATTCTGCGCGGGGGGACCGCAGGCGGGCGATGACCATGCTGGGCATGAGCCGCAGCAGTTTCTACGAAAAGGTCAGGAGTTGCGGTCTGTCCGAAATCGTGGACAAGTTTGGCCGTGGCAGTCCGGGTTCCAGGACCGATTTGCAGGAACCTTTTGCGGCGCAGGGCGGATCGGCACATAACACGGGCACGACCCGTGCAGTAGACGCTGGCACGCCCCTTGCGTAAACTCCCTGGCAGTAGCGACCGCGTCTGGTGAGCAAGGGCGGATCGGCGGGAGGCCAGGGAGGCACGGTGTCAGCGAACGAATTGATGGCGATCACCGAACCGGTAACCTTTTGGAAGATGAGCGGCTGTGGCAATGACTTTGTGATCATCGACAACCGGGAGGACCTCATACCGGAGGGAGCCAAGGGGGTATTTGCCCGCAACGTGTGCATGCCTCACCTTTCCCTCGGGGCCGATGGAGTTATGTTCATCGAAAGGTCGCGCGCCTGTCACCTGCGCATGCGCCTGTTCAACCCGGATGCCTCCGAGGGCGAGATGTGCGGCAACGGGGCCCGCTGCACCGCTCTGGTCGCCTGGCGCCAGGGCATGGCGCCGCGCCGCATGACCTTCGAAACCCGTGCCGGCGTGGTGGAGGCGGTGGTGGGATCCGATAGCGTGGCCATCCGCGTGCCCGTGGGGCCTGCGGAATTGGTTCCCCTGGGCGAGGCCGTGCGCGAGGTGCAACAGCCAGGCCGCGGGCAGGAGCGAGATTGGCCGGACGTGGGCTTCTTTGTCCCGGTGGGGGTACCCCACCTGGTAATACCCCTGCCCGACAGTCACCTCCTTGACCGGCTGGACGTCGAGGGGCTGGGTCGCAGGATCAGGTCCTGGGATCGCTTCCCCCAGGGTGCCAATGTAGATTTCATGGCCAGGGGAGGAGACCGGGTGCGGGTGAGGACCTACGAAAGGGGGGTCGAGCGGGAGACCTATGCGTGTGGCAGCGGAGCGGTGGCGGCAGCGCTGGTAGCGGAAAGCCTGGGATGGGTCACCTCCCCGGTGACGATCAGCACCAGAGGGGGCACCCTGGTCGTCAGCCGGGAGGTGCAAGACGAGCGGAGCGTGTGGCTGAGCGGGCCGGTGGCGACGATCGCGTACGGGCATCTGTTTCGCCCGGCCTGGTTGCCGCACGGTCCGGAATAGAATGGAGGTGAAAAACCATGGTGCGCAAGCTGACGATGCTCGCCACAATCGGGCTGCTTGTTCTGAGCACTCTGGCGGGGTGCGCGGGGGGCAAGCCCGAAACCAAACCGGAGGCCAAGCCGGCAGAAGAGCAGGTCATCAAGATCGGTCACGAGGTAGCCCTGACCGGCGACTCCTCCATGTGGGGCCAGTCGGAAAAGAACGCCCTGGAGATGGTAGTCGAGAAGATCAATAAAGAGGGTGGTGTACTCGGGAAGCAGATCAAGCTGATCGCGTATGACAACCGGGCCGACGCCACCGAGGGTGTCAACGTCGCCAGGCGCCTCATCCACCAGGACAAGGTGGTGGCCATTATAGGGCCGGCCCAGAGCGGAGTGGCCATCGCCGTTTCGTCGGTGACGGAACCTGCCCAGGTTCCCTTCGTGGCCACCACCGCCACCAACCCGAAGGTAACTGTAGACAACAACGTTCTCAAGAAGTACGCCTTCCGGGCGTGTTTCATCGATCCCTTCCAGGGCACGGTGGCGGCCCAATTCGCTTACACCGACCTGGGGGCCCGCAAGGCGGCCATTCTGTACGACGTGGGGTCGGACTACTCCTCGTGGCTGGGCAAGTACTTCGCCGAGGCATTTACCAAGATGGGTGGAGAGATCGTGGCCAACGAGGCCTTCCGGTCAGGCGAACTGGACTTCCGGGCCATGCTGGGTAAGATAAAACCCAAGAATCCGGACGTGCTGTTCATCCCGACCATGCAAAAGGAAGCCGCCCTGGCCATGAAGCAGGCCCGCGATCTCAAAATCAAGGCCACGTTCCTGGGAGGCGACGGCTGGGCCAGCCCGGACCTGATTACCCTGGGCGGGAGCGCCGTGGAAGGCTCCTACTTCGTGAACATCGCCAGCCTGGAGGACCCCGAGATCCAGGACTTCATCGCCGAGTACCGCCAGCGCTATAAGGCGGACCCGGTCATGCCCAACCCGATCATGGCTGTAGACGCCCTGTACGCCATCGTCGATGCGATCAAGCGCACCCAGAGTACGGACCCCGTGAAGATCGCGGAGGCCCTGGCCCAGACCAAGGACCTGAAGGTGCTCAGCGGCCTGCTCACTATAGACCCCAACACCCACGATCCTGTCAACAAGCCCGCCGTGATCCAGGGGGTCAAGGAGGGCAAGTTCGTCTTCGTGAAGAAGTACGTCACCAAGTAGTGTGGAATTCGTGCCCCGGGGGACCCTTTGGGGTCCCCCGGCGGCTCTGGGAGAGAGCTCGAGTTGCTCCTGCAAACCCTGGTAACAGGCCTGGCCATAGGCGGGATATACGCGCTCATGGCAGTGGGCTATTCCCTGGTGTTCAGCGTACTCAACTTCAGCAACTTCGCCCACGGGACGGTGATCATGCTCGCCTCCTACGTCGGCTACTACCTCCTCACCTCCTTCCATCAGCCCATGGCAGTCGCTATCCTGGGGGCAGTGGTGGGGGCGGCAGGGCTGGCGGTGTTGAATGAGAGCCTGGCTTACTCCCCGCTGCGGGCGCGGCGGGCCCCCAGCCTGTATTTCATGATCAGCGCCATGGGGACATCCATCTTCCTGGAGAACATGGTGTATGTGACCATCGGGTCGCACTTTTACGCCTATCCCGAGGTCTTCCGCCACCAGACCATCAGCGTCCTGGGCAGCTCCCTGGGCGTGCTTGATCTCTTTGCGTTGGGGTTTTCGGCGGCGGCCATCACCGTGCTCCATTACTTCCTCACTCGCAGCAAGCTGGGCACGGCTATCCGGGCTGCCAGCTACGACATGACTGTGGCCAGCATCAATGGAGTGAACATCAACCGGCTGGTGAAGCTGGTGTTTGTGCTGGCGGGATCCCTGGCGGGGCTATCCGGCATCTTCATGGGGTTTAAGTACATCGTGTACCCCACCATGGGATGGATCACCAACAAGGCTTACATCGCTGCTGTGATCGGAGGCCTGGGCAGCCTGCCCGGTGCCGTTATCGGTGGGCTCGTCCTGGGATTGACCGAGACGCTCGTGTCGGTGTATGTGTCTTCCATCATCCGTGACGTGTTCAGCTTTTCGCTGCTGGTGGTGCTGCTGTTAGTGCTGCCCACCGGGTTGCTGGGCAAGTCGCTGGAGGAGAAGGTGTAGGGGGCCCATGAGCGAGTACTTGACCGGGGTGCTGACCGTCATCTGTATCAACGTCGTAGCCACCACCGGCCTGGCGGTATTCACCGGGTTCACCGGTCTGTTCAGCCTGGGACACGCCGCCTTCGTCGCCATCGGCGCGTACACGGCCGGCATCCTGACCTACTTCTACCACGGTCCCTATCCGCTCGCCCTGCTGGCCGGTGCCCTGAACGCCGCTGCTGCGGGGCTGCTCATCGGTTACCCCACCCTGCGTGCCAAGCTGCGCAGCGACTACTTCGCCATCGCTACCCTCGGGTTCGGGGAGGCGGTGCGGGTGCTGCTGGAGAACCTGGATATCACCCAGGGGGCCCGCGGGTTGCCCGGCATCGCCCACTACACCAGCCTGCCGGTGGCCGCCGCCAGCGCCGCCTTCGTCCTCCTCATGGCGCGCAATCTGCTGTCGTCCCACTTTGGGCGGGAAGCGGTGGCGGTGCGGGAGGATCACGTGGCCGCGGAGATCATGGGCGTTGACGTCATGCGGGCCCGCATGAGGTCGCTCCTGTTCAGTGCCGCCGCCGCCGGTTTCTCGGGCGGGCTTTTCGCACACTACTTCAATTTCATCCAGCCCGCCATGTTCACCTCGGTGCTCTCCACGCAGCTGACGGCTGCCGTGGTCTGCGGAGGCATGGGTAGCCTGACCGGTCCTGCGCTGGCCACTGCCATCTTCGTGGGCATCCCCGAGCTGCTGCGGGTGGCCAGCATGTGGAGGCTGGTGGCATACGGGGCCCTACTGGTCGCCATTATGGTGTTTCGCCCCCAGGGCCTGCTGGGATACCGTGAGCTCACCTGGAAGACCGTCGGCATCCCCCTGCGCGTGGGCGGTCCACCCGGCGGCCGGGAGCCCGTTTCCGACTCTGTCCTGCCCGCATATGGTGGGGGACCAGACCAGCCTGCGTCCGCCGATCCCGTTCTCAAGCTGACGGGGGTGAGCAAGCACTTCGGCGGGGTGGTGGCCTGCGACCGCCTCAACATGGAATTGGGCCGGGGGGAGATCCTGGGATTGATCGGGCCCAATGGGGCGGGCAAGACCACGGTGTTCAACCTGATCACGGGGGTCTACCCGGTGTCGGAGGGGGAGATCGCTTTCGAAGGCCGGAGCATCGGGGGATTGCGGCCCGACCGCATCGCCCGCGCCGGCATAGCACGCACATTCCAAAACATCCGCCTCTTCCGCAACCTCACGGTGCTGGACAACGTGCTCATGCCCATCGGCCACCCCCCGGGCTACACCCTGCTGGACGCACTCCTGCGGACGCCGCGCTGCTTAAGACGCGAGGCGGAGTTGCGGCGGCATGCTCTGGCCCTGCTCGCCCGGGTGGGACTTGAAGGTTACGCGCAGCAGCGTTCCGACAGCCTGCCCTATGGCCTGCAGCGACGGCTCGAGATTGCGCGGGCGCTGGCGTTGCGGCCGCGCGTACTCCTCCTCGACGAACCGGCCGCCGGCATGAACCCGGAAGAGAGCCGGACGCTGGTCGCCACGGTCCGGTCCATCCACAGGTCCTTCGGCCTCAGCACCATCCTGATCGAGCACCACATGGACGTGGTCACGGACCTGTGCGACCGTATAGTGGTGCTCAACTTCGGTGCGGTGCTGGCGGAAGGGACGCCGGACGCCATCCAGCAGAATCCGCTCGTACTCAAGGCGTATCTGGGGGAGGCAGGGGCACGTGCTGGTGGTTGAGGACCTGCATGTTTCCTATGGAGAGATCCGCGCCCTGCGTGGAGTTTCCCTGCGGGTTGAGCGGGGAGAAATCGTGTGCCTGCTGGGGGCCAACGGGGCGGGGAAGTCCACCCTGATGTGGACTCTCGCCGGAGTGCTCAGGCCCAGGGCCGGCCGCGTCCTCTTCCTGGGCCGGCCCCTGCCCGGGTGCCCCCACGAGGTCCTCGGCCGCGGCGTGTGCCTGGTACCGGAGCGGCGGCGCCTGTACGCCAACCTGACGGTGAGCGAGAACCTGCTCATGGGTGCTTTCCTGCGGCGCGACCGGGCGGGCATATCCCGCGACATGGAGGCGATGTTCGAATTGTTTCCCGTCCTCAGGGAGCGGCGGCGCCAGTACGCCGGCACCCTCTCCGGGGGAGAGCAGCAGATGCTCGCCATCGCGCGCGGGCTGATGAGCAGACCCCAACTGCTCTTGCTGGACGAGCCCTCACTCGGGCTGGCCCCCATCATGATGGACACCCTGTTTGACGCCATTGCCCGGGTGCGGGAGCAGGGCACCACGGTCCTGCTGGCGGAGCAAAATGCCCTG
The DNA here is from genome assembly GCA_040757085.1 of Bacillota bacterium. Classification (NCBI taxonomy): domain Bacteria; kingdom Bacillati; phylum Bacillota; species Bacillota bacterium. Next base: position 98,607 of record JBFLXJ010000031.1, read on the forward strand.
CGTGCGCTGGAGATAGCGGACCGGGGCTACGTGCTCGACACGGGGGTCACCACTATTTCGGGACCGGCCCGCGCGCTGCTGGATGACCCCCGGGTGCGGGAGGCTTACCTCGGCGTCCGCCGTTCTTCCTGACAGGCTGTCCGGGAGGGGGGTACCGGCGGAGAACGGGCTGGACAGCGTGCGGTAGTACAGCAACCCCTTTCATGGTCAGCCACCTCTCAGCCTCAGCGCCAGCATCAAGAGGAGCAGGGAGATCAGGGAGGCTGCCCCTGCCAGCACGAACGCGACTTCAAGGCCCACAGCGGAGATCACGGCACCCCACAGCAGGGGACCCACCGCCCAGAAGGCGCTGCGGAGGGTGTTCAAGAACGAGAGAGCGGTGGCCCGTTCCTCGTTGATCTGCTCGTTCTCCAGGAGGGTGATGCCGCTGCCCCTGAAGTAGCCGCAGGCCACCGCCACGATCACCAGGGCCACGAAGGCCCCGGCCCCGGGGGCCAAGGGCATCAGCAAGAAAGCCAGCGCGGACAAGAGCGTGGGATAGAGGATGAACTTGCGATAGTCGGTGGCCTTCATCCTGGAGATGCAGAGTCCGGCTATCGCCGCGGCCAGTGAGGCAACGCCGAAGGCCAGGGCCGTGTTCCTCAGGTCTACGCCGAACTTCCGCACGAGGTAGGTGATCCACCAGGCGGTGGTAATCCAGATGGGAAGGGTGATGAAGAAGCTCTGGGCTGCCGTGATCCAGAGAACGCGGCTCTCCAGAAACTGGCGGAACCCGACCTTGAGGATCTCCAGCCATCCCCTGCGGCGCTGGCTGCCGTAGTTCTCTGGGAAGCTCAGGATAAACAGACCGTTGGCCAGGACGATAAGGCCGGTCAAGGCGATGGGGAGGCGCAGGCTGCTCAGGCTGGCCAGAGCGTAAGCCGCTGCCATACCCAGCATGGTGAGCGGGACGGAGCAAAGGTAGAGCCCAGCGAAAGCCTGCCGCATGCCCTCCTGGCCGACGTTATCGTACAGCCAGGCCTCGCGCGCCCCGCTGGCGAAGGCGTAAGAAGTCCCCATGAGCACAGCAGTGAGCAGCGCAGGGCCCAGGGCAGAGACCGAGCTGAGCCAGAGCATGCCCAGCCCGTAAGAGAACATTGCCAGGGCCCAGGAAAGCCGCCGGCCCAGCCGGTCTGCAAAGGCTCCAGACAGGTAGTCGACGGCGAAGGTGACTGCTGAGGCCAGGGCTACAAAGAAGCCGAATTGTGTGGGGGCGAGGTCGAGCCCCCGGTCTGTGGTCATGAACTGGAGGTAGTATGGATCGAGGATCTTGAAGGCGAAAAACTCCAGGAGACCCACCGCGAGGACATACCGCCAGATGTAGTACCGCCCGGGCAGGGCCTGGCTGATCGGCTGTTGTGTTATGCTTCATCCCTCCCAGGTTTTCCTTCGGTACACGCGAGGGAAACACCCTGAGTTCCGGTGCTTATCCAAGAGGCAGTTGCCACGCAACTGGGGCTGTCTCGAACAGGGCATCAAGAAGCCCTTCTCTGCCCGGGAACTTGCGGGCCAGTACTTCCGTCGCTTCCACCAGCAGGTAATCGTTAACCACCAGAGTATGGCTCGTTCGAATAACTTCCAACAACCGGCGCTCGGGCCCACGGAAAACCATGCCGGAGATCAGCACGTTGGTATCCAGCATCACCCGCATGGGCTATTCTCCGTAAAGCCTCTTGATCAACTGCTCCCGTACAGCAGCAACTTCCCGCTCGATATCCTCCCTGGTGTAGCCCTTCTCGCGGGCTTCGGTCTCCAGCACGTCCAGCAGGGTGTCCAGGGGAGAAACCGGCTCAAAAACCACCCTGCCGCCGTCCGTGTACACCCGTAGTTTGGTCTTGGGCGTGAGACGCAGAGCGTCCCTGATGCGCTTAGGGATGGTCACCTGGCCACGAGGGGTCGGAGAGACAAGTTCCATGGACGACACTCCCGGGCTCCCGCGTTCTGCAGATAATCTATCATGGATTCTTACCGTAAGCAATAAGACCCATCCGACGGGCAAAGTACCGGAAGCGCACGCCCAACTCGATCAACCTTCTTGCCCAGGTCCTTGACTGCCTGGACGACCCTGGCAAAATCGCCGTCACCACTGACCAACACGGCTATGTCGTAGTGATCCTATAATCCCGAGACAGCATGTCGACGGCCAGGGATACATCCACTCCCTTTTCCACTAATTCCCCACTACGGTCCTGCTGCAGGTCCAGGTCCGTGCGGCCCACGAAGTCCTTAAGGGCGTGGTACAGGTTGCTGCCGTCGATGAATACCATCACCGCTTCAATGTCAAACCCCCCAAGAGGCCCGCGCACCCAAGGGCGAGAGGCCCAGCAGACCGTGGCCGTGCCTCAGGACTTGGTTGATCGGCTGAACGCTCCGGTTGCCTCCCCCAACCGTCAATCTGAGGTGGGCACGCCAGGCGTGGACACGTTAGGAGTGAACCTGCCCCGGCCCGGTACAGTCATCTTCGCCCGGTATTCCTGACAGAGGCGTTCAAGCGCCTTCACGTACGGCCCGTCCCTGTCAACGGCGCTCCTGGGGAGGAGGGCCGGGAGCCTGGCCACCATGCCGTCCAGGGACAGGTCGTCCGCCGTAATCACAACCAGTTCGATGCCTTTCTCACCACTGAGCCCCTTCTTCAAGAGATCCCTGACTCGCAGCTCCCTGAACGCCTGCTCGTCCGGGTACGATGCAGTGGGTCCATAGTGCTGGGGTCCGTTGAATTCGAACGCCACACCGTCGAGGTAATATCTGTCGAACTCAAGGGATTCCCCCGAGAGAGGGTTGCTCAGAAACCCTGGCCTGGCGTTATCCACGTAGTTGTCGCTGGCCACAAGGAGGTCGAGCCAGCATTTCATGAGGTACTCGCCCTTGTGCTGCGACATGGCTACCAGCTCGGCAAGGTGCTTGGCCAACTGTTCCTGCACCGCGTCGGGAATCACCGGAACCGGCATCGTTTCGCGCCCGGAACGGATGAGCTTCATCCAACCACTGCGCGCCATCTCCGCGCACAGCCTCGCGGTGTGCCGCGGGTCCACACCCGCAATCCTGGCGAGCTCAACGACCGATTTCGGCTGGATCGCCTCCGCCACCAGGTAGAGGAACTTTGCCGTCGGACCGATGTGCTCCAGTCGCAGCAGTTCGGGCGGGAAAGCAACGCGGTACCTCAACCAGACACCCCCGCGTCATATTCTACCACATTCTGCCTCAGATGGTAGATGCTTGGAGGCCCCGGCGGGGCCGCACACGGCCCAGCGGCCGGAGCCCGCCCCGCCATCCCGGCGCAGGCGCCGGCGTTCGGCGTTGATTGCGGCGTGCGCGCCGGGGGTCGGGCGCCGATTGCGGCGTAGGCGCCGGGGTTTGGCTGGCGATCGCGGCGCATACTCCCGAGTCCTCCTAGCCATCCCGGCGCAGGCGCCGCGGCTCAGCCGGCGACTGCGGCGTGGGCGCCGCGATTCGGCGCGGATCGCGGCGTGGGTGCTGGGGTTCGGCCGGCGGTTGGGGGGCGGACGCCGCGGTTGGGTGGCGATTGCGGCGTGGGCGCCGCGATTCGGGCGGGATTGCGGCGCGGGGGCCGGGGTTCAGCCGGCGATTGCGGCGTGGGCGCCGAGTTGGGGCGGGCACCGCGGGGCAGGTGCCGGGGGGCGCGGGGGCTATTTGAGCAGGACGCGGAGGAGGGAGAGGGGGCCGTCCAGGAAGGCGGAGAGGAGGAAGCGTGGGGGTAGGACGCAGGCCACACCGGGAAAAGGGTGGGACTGCGGCCGGCGTGCCGCAGGCTTCCTGCCCAGGCAGAGTTGCACGTGCCTCCCGTGCTATCGGGCCCCCGTGGGCTCTTGCCAACACTCACAACTGCAGTCCCCGCTGGGACAGGTCCCCCCGCACTGACTCGAGGACTCCCTCTGCCAGCTCCAATGCCTGCCGACTGTCCTCTACGGTAGCTTCGGGCCAATCGCCCGGGTAGCGTGCCTCCACCGCCCAACTGGTAAGCTGCGCTAGATCGCCATGCTGTTCCTTGACTGACCACCCCGCAGGGAGGAGATTTCGCAGTGCATCCAGGTTATGCGTCCTCGGAAAGTCAACCTGCGCAAAGCACAAGGCGGCCTTCAAGGCTTTCTCGGCCGCCTGCTGGGCAAGCCAGCATGCCTGGCGTGGCGCCACATCTTCATCAAGCGCCAGGCGACGCGCGGCGGTAAGATCCTCTTGCGCGTATCTCAGCCACCGGCGTACCTCGGCGAGGTGCTCAGGATCCCGTTCGCTCATACAGCACCCTTCCTTCACGCAGAGCAGAGCGGAGCACAGAGCCAACCAGGTGCCCACGACGGCTAATCTCCCCGGGATCCGTGGGGATCACGTCCACCGGCACCGGCAGGTCACCCAGAGCACGCAGCATGGCTACCAGAGTCCGGCGTTTATCCTGTACCTCAGGAAGCACCACCAAAAGGTCGATGTCGCTGCCGGGCCCGGCATCCTGCCGCGCCTGTGACCCAAAAAGGACTATCCGTAGCGGCCGGAACTGCCGGACTAGCCGTTCAACGATCTCCGGAAGCTGGTCGATGGCGTCCACCCGACCGACCTCCCCATGGCAGCGGTCTCGATCTCCCACAGGCCATGCGGGGCTCAAACAGCCACACTCCCAACCAGCACCCGGCGCGGAGGCGGCGCTTCCTTGCCCTCGGCCCGCAGCTCCTCCAGGCAAAGCTCTATAGCATCGCGAATATTCGCCAGGGCTTCCTCCACAGTATCCCCCTGGCTGTAACATCCCTCAAACGCAGGACACACCACGACATACCCGCCGCACCCGTCTTCCTCGATTATCACCGGGTATACCACAGACCACGCCCCTCACCTATTCTAACCCACCAGAAGACGAATCGCGAGAACTGCACCGCCGCCCCACAACCCATGTGACAGGCTGCAAGAAGAAGTCTAGAGATGCGCCTCCCCCACTTTGGGTGCAGGTACTGGTTCAGATCGTCCGGGTCTTTCACCCGCGGCACCGGCGTGAGGAAATGCCTCTCTCCGCGAAGCCGGGCGAAGACCTCTACGGAGCCCCTTTTCATGCGCCCGGCCCGGGGTGCAAAGGCTGGGGGCAAAGCCGCAGCGGGCACGGAACTGGGCAAACCGCTCGTTCTCCACCCTCGTGCCCCTTCGGGAAGGTGACCACCCTGCGGGGGTTGTCGAAACGCCCCCCGTGGCAGGGACCCTCTGCCAGAATCGCAGCAGTTCGGGCGGCAAAGACAACGCGGTACCGCAACCAGACACGCCGCGTCACATTCTTCCACATTCTGCCGCCGCTGATCGACACTGGGAGCCCCCGGCAGGACTGCCTGGGCGCAGCGGCCGGAGCCCGCCCCGCCATCCCGGCACAGGCGCCGACGTCCGGCGTTGAGTGGAGCACAGGCGCCGCGGTTCGGGCGGCCACCCAGGCGCACACTCCGGGGTTCGGGCGCCGATTCCGGCATAGGTGCCGGGGTTTGGCTGCTGATCGCGGCGCATACTCCCGAGTCCTGCTGGTCACCCCGGCACAGGCGCCGCGGCTCAGCCGGCGACTGCGGCGTGGGCCCCGCGATTCGGCGCGGATCGCGGCGTGCGTGCCGCGGTTTGCCGGCGACTGCGGCGTGGGCGCCGCGGTTTGGGCGGGCATCGCGGGGCAGGCGCGGGGGTGGCGGGGGCGCGAGAGGTGGCGGGGGCACCGGGGCTATTTGAGGAGGGGGCGGAGGAGGGAGAGGAGGCCGTCGAGGAGGGCGGAGAGCAGGGGGCGTGCCAGTCGAAGAGGCGGTGGGACTGGATGGCACGCTTGATGCCGTGGCGGTTGGCGAGGTCGAGAGGAAGGCGAGGGTGGCGTCGTCGACCCGGCGGGCAAGCTGCCGGAAGCGCACGCCCACCTCGATCTCACGCCCGAGCAGGGACCTCCACCGGCGATCGTATTCCGCCAGCGACTCCGCAGTCAGGTCGTCCTCCGCCAGAGCGCGGGCCAACACCTCCAAAGCAATCTCGGCCGCCAGCAGTCCGTAGTACACACCGCCGCCGGTGGTGGTAGGCTGCTGAAGGCGGCCAAGCTCAGGCTGCCCGCGTGCATGGAGGCCATCGACTACCAGGTGCCCCGCGGCCTTGACCGCGCGGTCATGCCGAGCCTGGCCACGGGCAACTGGATCCGGGCTCACCAAGGGGTTATAATCGTGGGACCGACCGGGGAAGACGTTCCTGGCCTGCGCGCTCGCCAACGCCGCCTGCCGCCAGGGTTTCACCGCCAGGTACTACCGGGTACCCAGGCTGCTTTCCGAACTGGCCATCGCGCGGGCAGACGGCTCCTACGCCTCGCTCATGGACTATCGAGGCTCTGCGCCAGAGAGTCACCATCCGCTTCCACCTGGGCGGCCTGGATGAACTGGAAACCAAGGCATACATCGAGCACGGGCTCAAGATGGCGGGCACCACCAGGACCATCTTCACCGATGGCGCCATCAGGCTCATCCACAACTACTTCCGGGGAATCCCCCGGGTCATCAACAACCTCTACACCGCGTCCCTGCTCGACGTCTGCGCCCACGAAGGCAACCTGGTGGAACCCGACAACGCCCAGCGGGCCGTCAACGACCTTGTTGACCAGTAATCCGGCCCAAAATCCCAAAGAAGCTCTCCAGGCGGGGCGGCTCTCAAGCCGCCCTGCTCACACCGCGATCCTCCACGGCCATGTCGGCACTGCCATCAAACGTGAGCAACTCACCGCCAAATGATCCGAGCCCCGACACTCAACGCCACTGCTTCGGATTCAGCGCCCACCGGCTCCACCTTCAGGAACGCGCGTTTCAACCCGGCGTGGAGCGCCTCCTTCAAGATCGCGGCGCAATGGGTTCTGTCGCCCTAACGAGATCCCTGAAAAACGCCTGAACCCTTGACTCCGTTATGCTCCAAGCTTTGCCTTGATCTGGGAACAATCCGTGTCACTACAACTCTGCCATCGGTGCCGCCCAGCACCGGAGATCGTTGCGG
>JBFLXJ010000032.1 GCA_040757085.1 Bacillota bacterium
CTGCTTTTTGCCCTGGTGGTGGCTCTGCCCATCGGGGTGGTCTCCGCCGTGCGTCAGTATTCCGTGCTGGACCGGGTGAGCATGGCGGGTGCTTTCCTGGGCATCTCCATGCCCGCCTTCTGGCTGGGGCTCATCGCCATCATCATCTTCTCCCTGCACCTGGGGTGGTTTCCCACCTCGGGCCGCATCACCTACGGCTTGCAGCCCCAGACCATCACGGGACTGTTCGTGCTGGATGCCCTGCTCACCGCCAACCTGCCTGGGCTCAGGGATGCACTGAGGCACCTGGTGCTGCCCTCGGTTACCCTGGGTGCGGGGGTGGCGGCGGTGGTGGCCCGGGTAGTGCGATCGAGCATGTTGGAGGTCCTGCGCACCGATTACGTGCTTTTGGCCCGGGCCAAGGGGGTGGCAGAACGGGCGGTGATCATACGTCACGCCCTGCGCAACGCCCTCATCCCCACGGTGACGGTCGTTGGGTTGCAGGTGGGAACCCTGCTGGGCGGCAACATGATCGTGGAGACCATATTCGGCTGGCCGGGTCTGGGCCGGCTGGTGGTGGATGCCATTTTCGCCCGGGACTATCCCCTGGTGCAGGGATCCGTGATGGTGTACGCCCTCACCTTCGTGGTGGTTAACCTGGCCACCGACGTGCTGTACACTTACCTCAACCCCAAGATCACCCTGTGAGTGGGGGGGCACACGTTGCAGGAGTCACCGGCTGCAGCCGTACACCATCGTAGTACCTGGGAGCTGGCCCGCCTGCAGGTGGGATTGTGGCTGCGTAACCTGGGGGCCTTCTTGCGGAAGCTCGTCCGCCACCCCAGTGCCGTTGTCGGTGCCATCGTGATACTCGCATACGTGGCTGCCGCCATCTTGGCCCCCTGGGTCGCCCCCCACGCCCCCGACAAGGTCCAGCTCGGTCAGCGCCTGCAGCCCCCCACCTGGACGGGCGAGTTTCCCCTGGGTACCGACCAGTTGGGCCGGGATATCCTCTCCCGTATCATCTACGGGGCCCGGGTGTCGCTGCTGGTGGGGCTGCTCACCATCGTGATTTCGGTGGTGGTGGGTACGGGGCTGGGCACGGTGGCCGGGTACTTCCGGGGGCCCTTCGATGAAGTGCTGTCCCGCTTTGCCGACCTGCTGCTGGCCTTTCCCTACCTCATCTTCGCCATCGGTGCCATGGCGATGATTGGTCCGGGGTTCTGGAACCTGATCTGGGCCCTGAGTTTCAAGGGGTGGGTGGAGTTCTACCGCCTGGCCCGGGCCGAGGTAATGTCCGAGAAGACCAGGGAGTACGTGGAGGCCGCCCGCGCCCTGGGCCGTTCCCACGTGGCCATCATCGTATCGGAGATCTTGCCCAATATCATCCACTCCATCCTGGTGCTGGGGACATTGCGCATGGGTAACATGATCGTCATGGAATCCTCCCTGAGCTTCCTGGGTCTGGGGATTCCGCCCCGGATCCCCGCCTGGGGATCCATGGTCAACGACGGCCACCGTTACATGATGACGGCATGGTGGGTGTCCACCCTGCCCGGCCTGGCCCTGGTCATCCTGGTGCTGTCCATAAACCTGCTGGGGGAGGCCCTTCGCGACCTGCTGGATCCCCGGCTGAAGGTGGATTGAACATGGGCATCGATTCCCGCGCCGGTGCCGGCTATTGCCCCGATTCGACCGTCGGCGTTTGCCACGGTGATGCCCTTCTCGACGTACGCGGGCTGTCCACCATCTACCCCACCGAAAAGGGGAAGGTACAGGCGGTTCGAGACGTCTCCCTGCGGTTAGCCAGGGGGGGCATCCTGGGGCTGGTGGGAGAGTCCGGGTGCGGTAAGAGCGCCACCCTGCTTTCCATCCTGCGCCTGGTTCCCTACCCCGGCAAGGTGGTAGCGGGAGAGGTCCGGTTCCGGGGTGAGGACCTGCTCAGGAAGACTCCTGCCCAGATGCGGGCCATCCGCGGCAAAGACATCGCCATGGTGTTCCAGGATCCCATGTCCACGCTCAACCCCGCCTACCGGGTGGGGGATCAGATAGCCGAGTCCTTGCGGGTACACGGGCTCCTCCCTGGATTCCCGCGCAACCTGTTCGGGAACCACCGGCGGCGGGAACGGGAAATGGTGCTGGCCCTGATGAGGGAGGTGGGAATCCCATCCCCGGAGACACGCCACCTGGAATACCCCCACCAGTTCAGCGGGGGCATGCAGCAGCGGGTGCTCATCGCCATCGCCCTTGCGTGCCGGCCGCTCCTGCTGCTGGCGGACGAACCCACAACCGCCCTGGACGTAACCATCCAGGCCCAGATCCTGGACCTCATGCGGCGGATCAACGAGGAGCGGGGCACGGCCATCATCCTGGTGACCCACGATCTGGCGGTGGCAGCGGAGTTCTGCCACGAGATCGCGGTCATGTATGCCGGGCAGATCGTGGAGTGGGGAAGTGCGGAGGCCGTGCTGGAAGACCCCGCGCACCCGTACACACGGGGGCTGTTGCGGTCAATCCCCAGGTTGACGGAAAGGCGACGGCTGGTTCCCATCCCCGGGGTGGTGCCCGACCTGGCTCGCCTGGGACCCGGGTGCAGCTTCTTCCCCCGTTGCGATCAGCGCCTGAGCGTCTGCGAGCAGACATCACCCCCTCTGGTGGCGGTGGAGAAGGGGAGAGTGGTACGTTGCCTGAGGCATGCAGAGGGGGGTGTGGCAGTTGCCGGTATCTGAGGCCAACCACCCGCCCGATGGCCGGGTCCCGACGCGGGCGAGCGACCCCGTCAGGGACGGCCGTCTGCTGCCCTCCCATGGCGACGGCCTGCCCCTGGTACGGACAGAGGGCCTGACCAAGCACTTTCCCCTGAGGTCGACCGTGCTGGCCCGCCTGCTGGCCGGGGCCCGGGACAGAACCGTGCGCGCCGTGGACGACGTCGACCTGGAGGTCTATCCGGGGGAGACCCTGGGCCTGGTGGGAGAGTCGGGGTGTGGCAAGAGCACCCTGGGGCGGACCGTGGTGGGGCTGTACCGGCCCACCGCCGGCCAGGTCTGGTTCGCGGGCAAGCCGCTCTGGGGCCGAGGCAGTTTGAACCCGCGGGTGCTGCGTCGGGAAGCCCAGATCATCTTTCAGAATCCGTACAGTTCCCTCAACCCCCGCCACACAGTGCGTCAGATCATAGGAGTAGCCCTGGCCCAGCGCGGGGTTCCCCTGGCCGACCGGGAGGCGGAGACGGTCGCCCTCTTGCGCCGGGTGGGGCTCAATGAGCGTCACATCGACCAGTACCCGCACCAGTTCAGCGGGGGCCAACGCCAGCGCATCGGAGTGGCCCGGGCCCTGGCGATGCATCCCCGCTTTGTAGTGGCCGACGAACCCCTCTCTTCGCTGGACGTTTCCGTGCAGGCCCAGATAGTCAACCTCTTGCAGGAGTTGCAGGCTGAGCTGGGCCTCGCCTACCTGTTCATCGCCCACGACCTGAGCGTGGTGTTCCACGTCAGTCACCGGGTGGCGGTCATGTACCTGGGGAAGGTGGTGGAGACCGCCCCCACCGGGGAGTTGTTCGGTAATCCTCTCCACCCGTACACGCAGGCCCTGCTTTCTGCCATTCCCAGTGTGGAGCGAAGGCACCGCCGGCAGCGGATCATCCTGGAAGGGACGGTGCCCACACCCATCGATCCGCCCTCCGGATGCAGGTTTCACACCCGCTGCCCGTACCGCCAGCCCGGGTGCGAAACCAACGTGCCGCCCCTGGTCTCCGTAAGGGGACGGGGGCCTGCCAGCCACCAGGTGGCCTGTCACCTTTACGGGCCTTCCGGGGCTGAGCCGGAGCAGCGAGCCCTTGCCTCATTTGGCGGTGAGGACGGCGAGGCCGATTGGGGCGTTGAACTTGCATCGTCCCGCAGGAGGGAGCAGCCTTGAAGCCACTGATCGGCGTGACTGTATCGTCGGACTGGGGCGATGAGGACAGCCTGCAGCCTGGTGCGGCGCTGTACCACGTCCGCCAGGAGTACGTGCGGGCGGTGGAACTGGCAGGGGGATGGCCGGTGCTGTTGCCGGTGCTGAACGAAGAGGATACGTTCGGGCTGGTGTCCCGCCTGCACGGGTTGCTGGTCACCGGGGGTAGCCGCCTGCCCGACCGCCTGCTGCAGCAACCCCTGCTGCCCGGACTGCGGGAGATAAATGCCCGGCGCTACGAATCCGATAGTGCGTACATAAGGGCGGCGCGTGCCCGCGGCCTTCCCATCCTGGGGATCTGCCGGGGCATGCAGATGATAAACGAGGTTTACGGTGGGAGCACCTACCGGGCTCTGGCGGCCGAGTGCCCGGGTGCCCTCAACCACCAGCAGTGGCCTCAGGCTGGTGAGGTTCCTTCGCACACCGTCGTGATACATGAAGACACGTTGCTGGCCAGGCTGCTGGTGTGGCCGGCCGGCGGGGAACTGGCAGTCAATTCCTTCCACCGCCAGGCGGTCCGCCAGGTGGCGCCGGGATTCCGGGTGGCTGCCTGCGCCCCCGATGGGGTGATCGAGGCCATCGAAGCCGACGCCACCGTGGAGGGCGAAGACAGCTGGATCGTGGGCCTGCAGTTCCATCCCGAGCGGATGCTCGATCGGCCCCAGATGCTCGCCATTTTCCGCAGCCTGGTGGACGCCGCCCGCAACCGCCTCCGCCTGAGCGGGTCAGTGGGCGGGCCTGTTAAGTAAGTCGTAAATGAAACCCATGTCCAGGTGGGACCGGACGATGCGGGCCAGTTCGTCGTACCGTTCCCCGGGCGCATTCTCCGGTGCCTGGATGTGACCCTGGGGCGGAACGGCTCCTATCGGGTTGCGGGGCGGGGAGGGTAGTGGGGGGCTGAACCGGAAGGAGGGAAGCCCCGAGCGGCGGCGCAGCCAGGTGACGAATGCTCTGCGCAGATGGTCGTTTCGGAAGATGTCGTGCAGGTAGGTGCCGAAGACGAGGCCGGACGGGTCGACTGCCCCCTCGGCTATATCCACCGCCCGGTTGCCGCGCCGGGTGAGGCGGAGCCAGGGCCTGGCGGCGTCAAGCCTGACGGTTGCACCCATGTGTACCTCGTAACCGCGCAGGGTCGGGCAGGAAAGTTCCTCCAGAAAGCCCACCCTGCTCGTCGCTTCCGCTTCCACCAGGTGGGTTTCCTTGTCCGGCAGGAATACGGTGCATACGTCCAGGAGTCCCAGGCCCTCCTCCTCCCCCGGGGGGCCTTCCACTCCCAGGGGATCGGCCACAGCGAGGCCCAGCATCTGATATCCCCCGCAGATACCCAGCACCGGTTTGCCCTGCCGGAGCAGGGCGCGGATCTCCCGGTGGTATCCGTGTTCCTTCAACCAGCGCAGGTCCGCCCGGGTGTTCTTGGTGCCCGGTATGATCACGGCGTCCGCGGGGCCGACGGGCCGGCCTGGGGATACATAGCGCACCGTTACCCCGGGATCGGCTTCCAGAGGGGCGAAGTCAGTGAAATTGGCGATGTGTGGGAGGCGCAACACGGATACCACGGGCGCTGCTTCTGACATTGTCGCACGCACGGCGTCTGCGGTCGTCCCGGACGTGCTACTCAGCACCGATGCCCTGGTGTGCCTGCTTTCCAGGGAGACGGAATCTTCCTCGTCCACCAGGGGGCCGGGAAGGTAGGGGAGAACACCCAGCACGGGTCGGCCCGTGTGGCGGGTGAGGAATTCCAGGCCCGGGCGGAGCAGTTCGGGATCACCGCGAAACTTGTTGACCACCAGGCCGGCTATTCTCTCTCGTTCGTCGGGGGCAAGGAGGGCGAGGGTTCCGACCACGGCGGCGAGCATGCCCCCGCGGTCGATGTCGGCCACCAGCAACACGGGCGCGTTGGCCAGGGCTGCCACGTGCATGTTGGCCAGGTCGCGGTCGCGCAGGTTGACCTCGGCCGGGCTACCTGCTCCCTCTATCACCACCACGTCGAAGCGGTCGAGAAGTTGCCTGAGGCTTTCCTCCACCACCTTCGCCAGCGCCGGGATGTGGCGCTCCCGGTATTCGCGTGCCTCCGCGTCTGTGAGCGGTCGCCCCAGCACTACCACCTGGGAACGGGAGTCAGCGGTCGGTTTCAGAAGGATGGGATTCATGATCGCCTCCGCCGGTATGCCCGCAGCTTCGGCTTGCACCGCCTGCGCCCGCGCGATTTCCTTTCCGTCCGGGGTCACGTATGAGTTCAGGGACATGTTCTGAGCCTTGAAGGGGGCCACCCGCAGGCCGTCCTGATGGAATATGCGACAGAGCGCGGTGACCAGCACGCTCTTTCCCACGTGGGAAGCCGTTCCCTGGATCATGATGGCCTTACCGCTCATGATGAGATCACCTCTCGGAGGGCGCTGATCAGGCGGGCATTTTCCTGCGGCAAGCGCACTGCCACCCGGAGGTAGCTACCGTCTTCCAGACCGGCGAAATCCGAGCACTCCCGCACCAGGATGAGCCGCTTGGCCAGCTGGGAGGCGGCCACGCGGGCGGGACCTGCGCGGCCCTGGATGCAGACCCGAAGGCGCAATAGCAGGAAGTTGGCGGTCGAAGGGAGGACGCGCAGGCCGGGGATTCTGGACAGTTCCTCGCTCAGGGCGGTGCGGAACAGGGGCAGAGACGCCCGGGTACGGGCCAGGTATTCTTGCTCCCTGAGGCATTGCAGGCCGGCCGCCTGGGCCAGGACGCTCACGCTCCAGGGGTCGCGGGTCTCTTCGATCTTGCTTACCAGGTCGGGAGGTCCGGTGAGGTAGCCCAGGCGCAGGCCGGGCAGGCAATACAGTTTGGTGAAGGAGTCCAGTACGGCCAGCCGGGCGTGCCGGGCGAGAGGTAACCGGCGCACGGACGCAGCCCCGGGTTCGGGCAGGAATCCCAGGAACGATTCGTCCACCAGCACCCAGGTGTCGGTTCCCCGGACGGCGGCGAGGAGGGCATCCAGTTCCTCGGTGGCTGCCAGGGTTCCCGTGGGGTTATTGGGGTTGCACACCACCACCAGGTCGTAGCGGCAGCCGCTGCGGAGGGCAGCCAGCAGTTGCTCAAGGGGGAACCGGAAGATCTCCGGGTTCATGGGGAGGTGGTGTACCTCACCCCCGCAGGCCCGTACCGCCCGTGCGTACTCCGTGAAAGTGGGAGATGGGATGAGGACGGTGCGTGGTGAGACGACCCTGCAAAAGCACCAGATGAGTTCAGCGGCACCGTTTCCCACCACCAGGCGGTCGGGCGAAATGCCCAGGTGGTCGGCGAGAGCCCTTTTCAGCCCGCCTCCCCGAGGTTCGGGGTAGTGGGCGACGTCCCCCAGGCGTTCTCGCAGGAGGGCGATCACTGCCGCAGGGGGGCCGAAGGGATTCAGGTTGGCGCTGAAGTCCAGAATCTTGTGCGGGTCGGCCCCGAGGTTGCGGGCAGCTTCCCATATCCGGCCCCCGTGTTCCATGTCGCAACTCCGCCTCCTGTTACGCGTGTGACGCCCACAAGGGTAGCACCCGGCCAACCGGTGAGAAAATGCGCAAGACGGCCTATCGTCCGCGCGGAGGGTGCCGCCAGCACCCCCAGAACGGTGCCGCTGTGGGTGTTGACCACTCCCAGGCCGCCCCGGGCGCACACCTGCTCCACCAGTTCGGGCAGTCCGGGCTTGGGCAATACGGCCTGATGGGCCAGCGCACTCAGGGTAGCTCCCCGGGCGACGAGTGCGGGGTCGTGCTCCCTAATGCCGCGGTAAACCAGGCGCAGGGCCTCCCTCACCCGGGGCTCCTTCTCCCGGTTGGCCGCGTCAAGGTCGGGCCTGCGGTTGAACTGCTCCGTGTCCACGCATCCCCCCAGGTCCAGCATGACGAGTGCCAGAGGGGGCGGCGGGCCCAGTACTTTCATCAGGGTGCCGCGCCGGTGGTCAAGCATGGCCAGGCCGGGGAACATGGTACTGTCGCTGGGCTCAATGGTCAGGGCGATGCGGGCGAGCTCTACGGGTCCCAGGCGCCGGCCCAGGGCCGCGGCCGTGGCCTGGGCGGTGGCCAGGATGTCTGCCGTGCTGGTTCCCAGGCCCTTGCCGGCAGGCCCCGGGGTGGTAATCTCTATCACCGCCCGGCGGACCCACTGCCCCAGGGTGAGGAGGGTTACCTCCAGGGCGCGTACGGCCTTCTGCCCCAGGCCTGTCGGCTGCGGGTCTGTTAGGGGCGAATGCGGCGGGGCGGCGAAGCTCCGCAACCGGTACATCGCCGGCACGCTGGCAATTGCCCCGGCAGGATAGCGGTGGAGCGTCACTACTGCCGTTTCGCCGGGATCTCCCGGTTCGAGCCAAACTCGGGCCCGAGAGTACGCCGGGATGGGGCACGATATGAGGAAATCGCGTCCTGCCAGGGAACCCTGCACCAGTTCCCCGCAGGTGAGAGGAGCCCGAGCAGTGCCTACGAGTATCCGGGCACCAGCGTCCACCGGCATGGTGACCCCTCCGATCCCCGGGCAGTTGGAAGCGCGGCCGCAGGCGTCCGCATTTGGGAGTCGTGTCATGCGAGCGCGCACACGGTCAGAAGAAATATGCACTCGGCCAGTTCGCACACGGCACCGTAGACGTCTCCGGTGAGTCCCCCCAGGCGCCTGGCTACGCGGTCAGCCGCGACCCAGCTTCCCGCCAGAGCTGACACCGCCGCGCCCGCAAGCGGCAGGACCTGCTGCGGGTAGGCGAGGCAGGTTGCCGCGAGCAGGAGCGTGGTGAAGCCCAGTGCAGCAGCGGCGTGACGGCGCGGCACCCTTCGCGCAAACGGCGAAGCGAGGCCGGGGACCTGGCGGGGGTACGGGTAGAAAGGCATGACCGTAGCCATGGCCTGGCGCCCTAGCACGGGCATGACGAAGAGCACCGGGGTTCGAAAGCCCGCGCTGAGTGCGGCGAGAGACGAGAATTTGAGCAGGATCGTCAGAAAGGTGGCAGCTGCCCCCACCGCTCCCACCCGGGGGTCGCGCATGATCTCGAGGGCCCGGTCCGCAGGGGCGCGGCTGGCGAGGCCGTCCGTGGTGTCCGCCAGGCCGTCAAGGTGGATTCCCCCGCTGAGTAACCACGCCATGGCGAGGAGGAGCGCAGCGGTTACCTGGCCCGACAACACATGACTGAGGAAGTGATTGGCGATAGCCAGCACCGCGCCAAGGAGAGCTCCCACTACCGGGAAGAAGGGGACGGAGGCGGCCAGTTCACCGGGGGAGGGCAGTTCCCGCGGGGACGGCGCTTTGCCCGCGGCGGAGGTTGCCCCAACGGGGAGGATGGTCAGGATAGACAGGGCAGTCCTCAGACGGCGCACAGCAAGACCTCCCGTAGCACCGGGACCGGGCCGCAGGTCAAATGCGCCCCGGCACTGGGGCAAGTACTGACTCCGGAAGCCATGGCCAGCGCGATTCCCAGCGAAAGAACTATCCCGCAGATCAGGGCAAGCCAGGCGGCCAGTCGCACGATAGCAAGGGCGGCGGGCAGGTGCCCCGGCTCCAGGGGGTGTGCGCTTTCGCCCAGGTAAGGCCGAAACGATGGCATGCCCCGGTAGTAGTTCAATCCGCCCAGGCGCACCCCCAGCAGGCCTGCCATGGCTGCCTCCGGGTAGCCGCTGTTCGGGCTGGGGTGGCGCCGGGCGTCGCGTTTAACCGTGCGGAGGGCACGCCGCCCGTCGTATCCGAGCAGGGCTCCGGCAACTGCCAGGAGGATAGCGGTGAGCCGGGCAGGCAGCAGGTTGGCCAGATCATCCAGGCGGGCGGCGGCCCAGCCGAAGTGGCGATAACGCTCGTCCCGGTATCCCAGCATCGAATCCAGGGTGTTCACCGCCCGGTAGGCCAGGGCCAGCGGTGCCCCCCCCAAAAAGGCATAGAACAGCGGCGCCACGATGCCGTCGCAAGCACTTTCCGCTGCGGTTTCCACCGCGGCCCGGCACACTTCGGATTCATCGAGGCTGGCCGTGTCGCGGCCCACCACAAGGGATACCGCTTGGCGGGCTGCGGGCAGGTCGCGCCGGACCAAGGCGGCATGGACAGGCATCAGGTGGTCCGCCAGGCTCCTGGAGGCCAGGGTGGTGTAGATGAGCAGCACCTCTGCCGCCAGTGCGGCCAGGGGATGCACCGCGGTTGCGGCAGTGATGGCGGCCAGGCCGAAGAGCCCCGAGAGCCCCACCACGGCGGTCACCAGGAGCGCCCCGGCCGCCTTTTGGACGGAGGGTGGGTGGCGAGGGCGCCGCAGGGTTCGTTCCAGCCACGCGGTCATCCTACCCATGGCCACCACGGGATGGGGCAGCCACCGGGGGTCACCCAGGGCCAGATCCAGTATGAACGCCAGCGCTACCTTCAACCACACCGCCTGGCTCATGGGCATGGTGGACTGAGCCGCCCCACGGGGTAGCAGGGACGGGTGCTGGGATACATGTGGCGGTAAAACTCGTCGAGGTGGGCAGGGGGGACCGTTGCCAGGAAGCACGTCGACGGGCCGGCGGACTTGTCCATGTTCACTCCGTGCCCTCCCGGGGCGAAGTGCAACCCGGCGCGCCGGGCCAGTTTGCGTGCTTCCCGGGCGATCCCTTCCGATCCCACAGGGATGAGGTCCCCCACGGCAGGGAATTCCGTGGCCAGCAGCAAGGTGGGGATGTCGGCGATTTCGGGATCATCTAGCCCCACCTCGTTCCCCACTTTGGGTACGCCCACCGCCAGCACAAGGTCGCCGGGGCGGGCCCGTCCGCACCGCAACCCGGCACCGGTGATACGGCCCAGGATCGTGACGCCCACTGCCGTCTGCCCGGTGGGGATGTTTTTTTCCGTGCTGATGAGCAGGTTCGCGGGTGGAACGCCCGCGAGGGATGCTTCCTCCCGTACCCCCTCGAGCAGCGCTTGCCCGGTGGGATATGGTTCCACACCCAGGGTAGCCACCACCAGGAAGGGTTGGGCGCCGACGGCGAGCAGCTCCAGCAGGGGAACCCGGCAGGTGAAGCGGCCGACGACGTATGGAGAAACGATCACCCGATCCCCCGCGCGATCGCCTATCCCGGCACATGAATCGCACGCAACCGCCAGGGTGTGTTCGCATCCGAGGTGGATCACCATCACGTCGTCCACAGCGGTGACGGCGGGGAGTGCCGCAGGCAAGGTGGCAGTCAAGATGTCCTGCCCTCCCTGCCTGCACGGGTAGCTTCAGCGGGGCCCGGTACTGCCCAGCCGAGGCGGGCCCGCACGGCCGCTTCATACACCACCACCGCCAGGCCCAGGTTGAGGGCGGATGCGACCAGGAGAGGCACCAGCATGACCGTGAAGAAGGCCGGACCGAATCCGGGGATGGGCACGAAGGCGGCGGGGAACACCATCCCGTTGAGGAACACTCCGACGGCAAACGCCCACCAGGGTCCCTTCCTCGCCCGGCAAATGGCCACGGCCCAGGCGCAGCCAGCCATCCCGCCGGCGATGAGCAGGTGGATGGGCACGGAGAGGGGGAACCCGGCGGTGAGTGCGGTGAGCAGGTGCCCGGCGGCGGCCACCATTGCCCCTTCGGTCGCCCCGAGGGCCAGGGCGGCGAAGTATCCCGGGGCGGAGTCCAGGGCAGGTGTCCCCGTGAGGGCTGGCACCTTTATGCAGGCCCCTGCAGCGCTGAGGCCGATGAGAATGGCCACCCGGGTCAGGGTTCGAACGGTTCGCACGTCCTTCACCTCACTTGACCTGTACTGGAATGCCGCAGACCATGAGGTACACCCTGTCTGCCAGAGAAGCAAACAGCTGGTTAACCCGCCCGGCCACGTCCCGGAAGACCCTTCCCAGCGGCCATTCGGGGACCAGTCCCATCCCCGTTTCGTTGGTGACGAGGATGCAATCAGCCTGGAGGTTGCGGATGACCGTAGCCAGGGCGGCCACTTCTCGATACACCTCTTCATGCACCTGCTGGTGCACCGTGGCGGCGGCGTGGCCGGCTTTGTTCAGGCTTTCGCCATTGCATCCGGCGTGGCGCAACAGGTGATTGGAGACCAGCAGGGTGAGGCAATCCACGATGAAGCAGGTATCGGCGGTGTCCCGGGGTGCCATGGCGGCACCCGGGTAGAGTGGTTCTTCCAGGGTGACCCAGGTAGGGGCACGGCGGCGCCGGTGCTCGGCGACGCGCGCGCGCATTTCCTCGTCCTGCGGGGCGCACGTAGCCACGTACACTACCTTCTTGCCGGTATGAGCGGCCAGCTGCTCCGCAAAGGTGCTCTTTCCGCTCCGCGCCCCTCCGGTGACGAGCACCACCAGCCTGTCTTTGCCGGAATCGTCGGCTGTCGGGGCATCCCCGGTTCCGATCCCGGGTCGATCGCTGGTGTTTCTGCTTTCGCCGTCACCCGCGCCCGCCCCGTCGCGCACGGGCAGCACCACCGGGCATCCCAGCAAGGGGTGCCTGGTGAGGATCACGTCCACGCCGTAGGCCTGGCGCAGGAGGGGCGGCTGGAGGACCTGCTCCGCCGTGCCCGCAGCCAGGATGCGACCGCCGGCCACGAGGATGAAACGGCGGAAATACTGGGCGGCGAGGTTGAGGTCGTGGATGGCTGCCAGCACCGTCACCTGTCGTTCCCGGTTGAGGCGGCGCAAGATCTCCAGGATTTCGACCTGGTAGGCGATGTCCAGGTGCGCGGTGGGCTCGTCGAGCAGCAGGATCTCCGGCTCCTGGGCCAGGGCGCGGGCGATGGCCACGCGCTGCTGCTCACCGCCGCTCAGGGCAGATACGGGTCTGGGGGCGAGCGACTCCACGGCGGCCAGAGCCATTGCCTGCCGCACCACTGCCAGGTCACGGTTGCTCAGGTTCGCAAAAGGACGCAGGTGGGGGTGGCGCCCCATAGCCACCAGTTCTTCCACGGTGAACTCGAATTCGGGGGTGTGCATCTGGGGGACTGCTCCCACCTGGCGGGCGATCTGCCGGGCCGGCAGGCGGCCCAGGTTCACGCCGTCGATCAGTACTGCTCCCCGTTGCGGTCGTAGACTGCGGGTGAGGCACCTCAGCAGGGTGGATTTGCCTGCGCCATTGGGCCCTACGATGGCCACCATATCGCCGCGCCTCACCTGAAGCGTGATGTCCCGTAGCACGGGGTGGGAATCGTAACGGAATTCCAGGTCGTGCACTATGATCTGTGCGCTGCCCGTGGCCTTCACCCCCGATCCGTCCCGGTGCTTCTTTGTGGCAGGTCTGGCGCTGTCGGTGGGCTGAAAAAGCGGAGGCGCTTTCGGTGGCGCAACACATAGATGAAGAACGGTGCTCCCGTCATGGCCGTTACCAGGCCCACCGGTAGTTCGGCAGGGGCGAGCACCGTGCGCGCCACCGAATCGGCCAGCATGAGCACGCAGGCACCCCCCAGGGCGGCGGCGGGGATCACGAAGCGGTGGTCGGGACCCCCGGCGATGCGCACCAGGTGGGGTACCACCAGGCCCACGAACCCGATCACTCCGCCCGATGCCACCGCCACACCCGTCAGCAGGGAGGCGGTGGCCAGCACCACCTTCTTGGTGCGTTCCACCTCTACCCCCAGGTGGTGGGCGGTTTCCTCCCCCAGCAGCAGCGAGTTGAGGTCGCGGGCACAGGCCAGGGATGCCAGCATCCCTGCGGCGAAGTAAGGCAGGGCCAGGTGGACACTTTTCCAGGTGGCTCCGCCGAAGCCGCCCATCAGCCAGAACACGATCTGGTGCAGGCGCTCGTCGGCGCTGAGGTAGGTGAGCAGGGAAACCACTGCGGAGAGGAAGGAGCTTACCGCCACCCCGGCAAGTACCAGGGTGAGCACGGAAACGTATCCCCGTTCCCGCGCCAGGTGGTACACGAGCAGCACGGTGGCCGTGGAGCCGATAAAGGCCAGCACGGGCACTGCCCCCAGGCCGAACAGACGCAGTTCCAGGGAGAGAACTATGGCGAGCACGGCACCCAGGGATGCTCCCGACGAGGCTCCGATCAGGTAGGGATCTGCAAGGGGATTGCGGAACAGGGCCTGAAAGAGGGCGCCTGCTATCCCCAGGCAGCCACCGGTCAGGCCTGCCAGGAGCACCCTGGGCAGCCGCAGTTGCCAGATGATGGTTTGCTCCAGGAGGCCGGTGCCGGGGCCCATGCGCAGGACGTGGAAGATGCGGCCGGGGGATACCGGTACGGCCCCCGTACCTACCCCTGCTACCAGCGTCACGACGGCGGTCACCGTCAACGCCGCGAGGAGTATCCTGCGCCTGCGCCATATTGCACCCATGGTACCGGTTGCAGCCCCAGGCCCCACTGCAGCTACCGTTTACCGGGGGAAGAGGTCGGGTAGGATCAGCCGGGCCAGCTCTTCCACGGCGTCGGCGATGCGCGGCCCAGGCCGGGAGATGATGTCGGCGTCGATGGGGTGTACCCGCCCGTCCTTCACGGCTGCGATCGCGGCCCACCCCGGACGTGCCTTGAGCTTGTCAACCGTGAGCGAGGCGGAGCCATGGAAGCTCGGGAATATGATGACCGCTGGGTTGCGCTGGATGACGGCCTCGGCGCTGAACTCGGGGTAGTCAGTTTGGGCGTCGTAAGCTATGTTCCGCCCCCCGGCCAGTTCGATGAGCTGGTGGATGAGGGTGTTGGGTCCCACCGTCATGATGGGTTCCGAGTAGACCTCGTAATATACCCAGGGCCTCTGCTCTCTGGGGACGGTATCCACCTTGGCTTTCACCCGGTCTATGCGGTTGCGGACGTCGGCAACCACTTTTTCTGCTGCCTCGGGGACGCCGGTCAGCCGCCCCACCGTCCCGATGTCGGCCAGCACTCCCTCTACGTTCCTCGGTTCGAGCAACACCACGGGGATCCCCAGGGATTCCAGTTGGGGCAGCACCTTCTTGTGCATACCGGTCCCCAGGATCAGATCCGGCTTCAGGGCAGCGATTTTCTCCACGCTGGGATCGGAGAACCCTCCCACCTTTTCAACTTTCTGGGCCTCGGGAGGGTAATTGCTGAACTTGTCCACGCCAACCACTTTGCTGCCCAGCCCTAGGGCGAAGAGGATCTCCGTGCAGGACGGAGACAGGGAGACGATCTTCTGGGGTTGGGCGGGGATAGTCACCTGGCGCCCGGTACCGTCAGTTACGGTGAGGGGGAATGGCGCCGGCTGCGTCAACCCCACCTGGGGCTTCTTCTCGGCGCACCCGGCGGCTGCCAGGGCCACCAGGGCCACCGCCAACAGTACGATGGCGCGGAAGCGTACCGAGCCAGCCGTACCCCGCGTTGTCCTCACGGTGCCAGACCTTCTGTAGCGAATCACAGCGGGATCCTCCTTTCAGGGCATACAGTGAGTGTGCCGTGGGCCGGGGAAAGGCCGTGACCCCGGCCTCCGGGGCCGGGGTCACGTGGATAGCGTCGGAAGGATGTACCTTCTCGCCACGGTGCTCGCCCCCTTCCCTCGAAGGTCGCCGCACACCGCCGCGCGGGCAGGTTTCCTGGCTCCGGATCATCGCCGGTGGCGCCTTCCCACTCTCCCTTTCAGGTCAGATGGATGTGAGAGAGCAGTGGCATCGTTGCCAACGGCTACCCGGTTACAGTGGCGGGACCGCTCAGGACTTGCACCTGATTCCCTATTACCCCGGTGAGGGGGCACCCGCACGGCATATTCGGTTGGTAGCAGGATTGTACCATGTCCCGTCGCCCGAGACAAGATTTGCCGGCCCAGGTTCACCGTCCTGCAGGGGCATGGGCCCAAAGCTTGACGGGACGGCAAAGGTTCGGTAAGGTGGGTGCCTGAGAGGTGTTGCGGTCAGAGGCGAGGCAGGGAGTGAGATCTCATTGTCGGCTCTGCTGTCAAACGTTGTACTGGGTGCTAGTGTAATCGCCTGGGTTGTTGCTCAGATCCTGAAGTTCTTGGTGGTGCTGGTCCGGGAACGTCGCTTCGACCTTGCCCGCCTGGTGGGGGCGGGGGGTATGCCCAGTTCCCACACGGCGTTCGTGTCGGCCCTGGCTACGGCCACAGGGCGCATGGTGGGGTGGGAGAGCCCGCTCTTCGCGGTGGCCCTGGTTTTCGCCTCTATCGTGGTGTATGACGCAACGGGAGTACGGCAGGCCGTAGGCCGCCAGGCGGAAGTCCTGAACAAAATCATCGATGACTTCTACCACAACCGCAGCATCCATCAGGCCAGGCTGCGCGAACTGCTCGGGCACAGTCCCGTTGAAGCCCTGGCCGGAGTTGCCCTTGGCGCTGCCATAGCGATCATTGTTACCTGAGCGATGGCCTGTTTTCGCAGTACTCCTGGGGTCGATACGGGCAGGTTTCGCAAGGGGGCTGCTCGTCCAGCGCCACCGTACAGTACGTGCCTTCTTCCCTCCAGCAGGGCTTGGCGCACCCTATCCGGTCCGTACGTTTCATGCAACTGGGACAGCCAGTGAAAAACCAGCACGGGTAAAGGCCCAGGATGTGAGCGACCCCGGCCAGGTTCAGCCCCTGGGCCGTGAGGTTCTGGATGAATCTGAGGCGCTGAAGGTCGTCATCGGAGTACAGCCGTTGCCCACTGCGACGGGCGGGTTTGACGAAACCGCGCCGTTCCCATTCCCGGAGGCTTTCGGGGTGGAGGCCGAGCATTTCTGCCACAATGCTTATGGTATACAGCGGCCTGGTTGGGTCACGTTGCTCTGCCATAGCTCACTTCCCCAGGGGAGAGAAGTAGGGACCCGGCAGCCTACCGGATTCCCGATTTTTCAGCATCATGGTAGTCCAGCCGCTGTCGAGTGTCAATGAAACGTGCTGCCAGTAGGTTTGATACACCCTCGCGGCAGAGCCGATCTGGGGCGCCACCTGGGGCCTATCTCTGCCCGTTGTGGTCAGATACCTCAGCCTTAGTGGTGCAGGTATCTTGTGCACGCCAGGCTTAGCTGGTATGATATGAGTGTGCAAGCTGCCGGTTGTTCTCTTGCAAGAGGTCAAGGGCGCGAGGTTGTGCCCCGATCGCTGCAGCGGTGCAACCGTGGGCAAGGGAGGGGGAAATCGTGCGGCTGATCGACCGTCCCCTGGCAACGTTGCGGCTGGACGAACACGGCTTCCTGGTCAATCCGGAAGAATGGGACGAAGCCGTAGCCCGGGAACTGGCAAGGATCGAGGGAATCCCGGAGCTGAGTGAGGAGCACTGGAGGGTCCTTTACTACGTCCGCCAGCACGTGGCCATGTTCGGGTCGCCGCCCTGGGTTAAGGACATCTGCCGGGTGACCGGGATGAGCCTTGTGACCCTCTCGGAACTGTTCCCGCAGCGCCCGGTTCAGACTGCTTGCAAGGTCGCGGGCGTGAGATGGTTTCCCGAACTCGGTTACCTGGGATGCGGCGCTGACCCTGCCTGATACCAGGGCGTAGGGGAAGGGAAGGCATCTGGCCTCCGAGGTGGCCCGGTTTGCGGGCTGAGCCTTGAGAGGACAGTGCTGCCGGCATTCCGGGAGCGGTCCGGCGGGTCCTGACGCAACTTTAAGCCGGGGGTGTACGGGTTTGTCTATTGTCCAGTGGTTGTGCTACGTCTCGCTCCTGGTCCTGGTGGTCGGTCTGGCGGCAAGGACGCTCAGGTATGCCCGGGCGCCCATGCACCTGCGCTGGGAGCTGTACCCGGTTCCCCACGAAGTGGGGAAGCCTTACGGAGGCTCCTACTTCGAGGAACCGGACTGGTGGACGCATCCTCGCAAGACGTCCTTTGTGGGTGAGCTCCGGGTCATGCTTTCGGAGATATTTCTACATGCGGGGCTATGGCACCACAATCGTAAGATGTGGGTCGTCTCCTATCCGTTCCACCTGGGCATCTACCTTGTGGCCATCTTCCTGGTCTTACTCCTGGCGGGAGGGGCCGTCCAGGCGGCAGGGGGGCAGGTGACCGCCGACTCGGGCGGAGTGCTCACTGCCCTCTACTATCTATCTCTCGCTGCGGGCCCGGCCGGCATGGTGATGGTCATTGTGGGCGGCCTGGGGGTGCTGGCCAGGCGGCTGGGCGACCCCACGTTGCGATCCTACAGCGCGCCTGCCGACTACTTTAACGTGAGCCTGATCCTGGCCCTGGCGCTGACCTGGTTTCTTACCTGGCTATTCGTGGACCGTTCCTTTGCCCTGGCCCGGGCGTTCGTCCGGGACCTGCTCATTTTTGCGCCGGTAGCACGTGCCCACCCGGCCGTCCTGGTGGAAATGTCCCTTCTGTCGGTGTTCCTGATATACCTGCCTTTCACCCACATGACCCACTTCATCGGAAAATGGTTCACCTACCACCTGGTGCGCTGGGACGACAGGCCCAACCTCGGTTCCGGTTACGAAAAGAGCATTGCTGACGTCCTGAGCAGGCCGTTGGGATGGTCCGCGCCCCACATAAGCAACCCGCAAGAGAAAAAGACCTGGGCGGAAGTCACCGGCGAGGTGGAATGAACCATGCCAAAACCCATCACCCTCCGCGATATCGGCAACACGGATGGCCAGCTTGTACGGCTTGATCCTGCAGAGTTCGTGCCCCTTCCCCATCCGTACGATAGGCCCGACGCTCAGCCACCCTTGCGGTCGCTGACCGAAAGCCAGAGGCAGAGGCTGGATGACTCCCTCGATGGCTTCACCGCCCTCCGCCTGCCGCGTCCCCAGAGCCGGCAGGAGGAGGAGAAACTGGTGCGCAGTTTTCTGGCAGGCGTCAGGAGGCTGCTTTCCCGGGACGACAACTGGACCTTCCTGGGCCCCCTCATGCTCAGGTTGGATTACTGCGCCAAATGCCAGACCTGTGCAGAGGCGTGTCCCATCTTCGTCGCCAGCGGGAGGAAGGAAATTTATCGTCCCACCTTCCGCTCCGAGCTGCTGAGAAGGATAATCAAGAAATACGTTATGCCGGGCGGGAGGATCTGGGGTGCCTTCCAGGGGGCAGACATCGATCTCAACTGGCATACCGTGGCGCGCCTGGGTGAACTGGCATACAGGTGCACGCTTTGCCGCAGGTGTGCTCAGGTTTGTCCCATCGGCATCGGAAACGCCCTGCTCACCAGGGAGATCCGCAAGGTGTTCAGCCAGGAGATGGGTTTGGCTCCCGTGGAACTGCACAAGCTGGGCACCGTGCAGCAACTGAAGACGGGGTCCAGCACCGGCATGACCCCCGCCGCCCTCCTGGACAGCATTGAGCTGATGGAGGAGGAGGTGGAGGAGAAGACGGGCATGAAGTTCGATTGGCCCGTCGACCGGGAGGGCGCGGACCTCCTGCTCATTCACAATGCCGGGGAGTTCCTGTCCTGGCCCGAGAATCCGGAGGCCTTTGCCATCATCCTGGAGAAGGCGGGGATCAGCTATACCCTGTCCAGCGAACTGATGGGCTATGACGCCGTCAACTACGGGGTATGGTACGACGATGTTCAGTTCGCCCGCATTGCCCGCAAGCATGCCGAGGTGGCCAGAAAGCTCAGGGTCAAGAAGATCGTGATCGGCGAGTGCGGCCACGCCCACAAGGCCCTCACGGTGGTGGCAGACCGCTTGCTGGCCGGGGAAATGAATATCCCCCGGGAGAGTTGCCTGACCCTGCTCGATCACATTGTGTCGAGCGGCAGGCTCAAGCTGGATCCCCGGCGCAACGATTTCCCGGTCACCCTGCACGACCCCTGCAACATTGTCAGGCTGATGGGGATAGTGGAGCCCCAGCGGAGGATACTGCGCAAGATCGCTCCCCGCTTCAGGGAGATGAGCCCCAACGGCGTCCAGAACTACTGCTGCGGTGGGGGGAGCGGCTTTGCCATCATGGACGGCGTGAACTTCCCCGACTGGCGCAGCGGGGTTGCCGGGAGGATGAAGTTCAAGCAGATACTGGAGGCGTTCGCCGGAGAGTTGGATCCTTCGATCCCGAAGTACGTTTGCGCCCCCTGTTCCAACTGCAAGGGCCAGTTGCGGGGCCTGCTCGATTACTTCGACGCCACCCGCAAGTGCGGCATCTATTACGGTGGTCTGGCAGAGTTGATCGTCAACGCCATGACCGACTTCGAGAAGCCGTTCATCAGCTTCGACGCCGACCAGCTGTAATCGCAGGCCTACTACCACGGGGCGCGCCTTCCGGCCGGTAGGCGTATGCCCCTGGCCCGGTTTTCCTCGTAGGGACGGCGACTGCGGCCCCCCTGGGCACGCGGGCACTGCGCAGGATGACATTATGCAACTGCTGCAAGGGCGGGCCATCCCCGACCGGCGGCCCCAGGGTCCCTTTACGTGCGGGTGTGGGCCGGTTGCGCGGATTCGGCAACAAAAGCGATGGCGAACAAGTTGCAGAGCCTGTCCTGGCGGCAGGGGGTCAGCGGGGTGCCCGTGCTGCGCGACGTCATGGCCTACCTGGACTCCCCGGTTCCGGTGGAAAAAGGAAATTGGGCTGTACGTGTAGTATAATTACAGGAGTGGGAGAACATGGCAGGGAGGTGAACCCATGCGCAGGCTGGCGTTGTTGTTGGTGTCCCTGGCGTGTGCGCTCGTGCTGGCCGTGCCGGTGGCCGCCAGAGGGAGCCTGGTGCCGGCAGCACCGATTGGAGACGCGGCAGTCCCGGTCCAGGCGCCCGGGGCGAAGGTACCGGGAGAGGAGGTCCCGTTACCTTTTCTGGGTGACCGGGACGGGAACGGTCTGGCAGACGACCTCGATGAACACCTCAAGGGGGTCGGTGCCGGCGAAGGTGTCCCGGTGGTAGTGGTGCTCAGGGAGGCTCCGGAGGAAGGTGTGATGGCTCGGGTTAGGGAAACCGCCGGCGGGTTTCAGGTGAGGATGCAGTGGAAACATGCCCTCAACGGTTTTGCCGCTGCGCTGACCCGTGGCCAGATCCAGGCACTGGCTCGTAACCCGGTCGTGGCGCGTATCGACCTGGACCGTGAGGTCCACGCTTTGCTGGATAAAGCGACCTACTGGACGGGCGTCAGGCAGGCTTGGGCCGACTTCGGGGTGACTGGTGACCGGGATGGCAATCCGGCCTCGTACTCGAAGAACGACGTGGTGATCGCCATCCTCGACACCGGTATAGATGCCACCCACGTCGACCTGGACGGGGGCAAGGTCATTGGCTGGTACGACGTGATCAATGGCCTGACCAGCCCCTACGATGATCATGGCCACGGTACCCACGTGGCCAGCATCGCTGCGGGCACCGGCGAAGGCAACTCCGCGTACCGTGGTGTGGCACCGGGGGCTGCCCTGGTAGGCATCAAGGTGTTGGACGCCAACGGTAGTGGCACTACCAGCGGGGTCATCGCTGGCATCGACTGGATGATCGCCAACAAGAGCACGTACGGCATCCGCGTCGGTAACATGAGTCTGGGTTCCAGTGGGTCGTCCGATGGTACCGACTCACTGTCCCTGGCCGTCAACAACGCCGTGAGCAACGGTATCGTCATGGCGGTGGCGGCGGGGAATTCCGGGCCGGCCACGTACACCATCGGATCTCCTGCCGCCGCAGCGGATGCCATCACCGTTGGTGCGCTGTACGATCCCGGGGAGAAGGGGTGGGTGCTGGCTGAGTTCTCCAGCCGCGGCCCCACGGCGGATGGCCGCACGAAGCCCGACATCTGCACGCCCGGACGTTATATAACGGCTGCGCAGGCGAACTCCGGCAACGGTTACGTCACCTACAGCGGCACCTCCATGGCCACGCCCTTCCTGGCCGGCGTGGTGGCCTTGATGCTGGACGCCAACTACGGCCTCACGGACGCCCAGGTGAAGGAAATCCTGTACAACGGCACCAACGTTAAGGACTTCGGCCCTTCGGGCAAGGACATCGACTTCGGTTACGGCATCAGCCTCTGCTACAATGCGATCAAGCAGGCGGGCGGGTACTCGGGTACCTGGAGCGATGGCCTCAGCTTTGGTTACGCTTCCGGATATCTTTCCGGCAGGCGCGATGCTGACTGGTGGCAGTTCGACGTCACCGATGCCTCCCGGCCGGTCGGCATTACGCTGGTTATCGTCGACTGGGCGGTGAACAGAGACTTCGATGTCTACCTGTACGATCCCGCGGGAACTCTGGTGGCTTCTTCCACAGGCACCAAGCGGCAGGAGCAGATCCTTTACCAGCCCGCGACTACCGGGACTTACCGGATCAAGGTGTATTCCTTCCTGGGGTCGGGCAGTTACTGGTTCAACGTGAGCTGGAAATAGGGGAGGTCCAGGCCGGGCCAACGGCTGACAGAGTATGCACGGGCGCATCCCGGTCCCGGGATGCGCCCGTGTGATCCTGCTTTAAAGGATCGGGGCGTTTCAAGAAACAGTTACTGCCCTTGGGGGGCGGGGTGCTCCTCCGTCCCCTCTCCGCGTCTCCGGTTTGTTGCCGGTCACGGCCCAGTGAAGCCAGCCCAACCGGTGAGATTCCACCCTGGTGGCACCTGCCCGCATTGCTGCCGCGGTGACCGCCGGTACCAGGGGATAGACTTCTTCGCCGTCCCACCAAGCGGCCAGGCGGCGCCGCGCGTTCTCGCGCTCCTCTTCGCTCGCGAACATGATGTCCGTAATCACAAACCGCCCTCCGGGGATAACCACCCTGAGCGCTTCAGCCAATGCCTTCTCGTACTCCCCGGGCATGAGATGGTGAAAGGCGAAGGATGACACCACCAGGTCGAAGAATCCGTCGGCGAAGGGTATATCCAGGAAATGGCCTCGCTGAAGATGAAATGCGGGGTGCCGGGCCCGGCAGCGCTCTAGCATCCGGGACGAGATGTCGATGCCCCAGACCTGCACGCCTTCGCCAGCCACTCTCTCGGCCAGGGCGCCGGTGCCGATGCCGATGTCGAGCACCTTCATCCCGGCGGTGACACATGCCAGGGCAGCCGTCTGTTCCAGCGAATGGCGGTAGCCCGTGAACAGGCCCTCCTCGCCCGGCGACTGCCCGTAGGAGGCCGCCCAACGGTCGAAAAGTTCTTCGGTGTGGCGGCATCGCTCGCCCATGTGCCCTCCGGCCATAGAGCCCCTGATGCGGCTGTCAGCGGCCAGGCAGCGGGGCCTGCCGCCGAAGTCCTGAACCAGGTCCATTATAACCTACGCTGGGGGGAGCGGAAGCTGAGTTCCATGATGTGCGGCATGGAAGTGAGCACCGCTTCCCTAATCGGTAGCGCTGCGGCGTAAGCTTTCCGTCCGTGAGGCGTCAGGGGTATGCCAATCGGTGGTAGGGATAGCGAGAAATGCTCTTGACATAGTGCCGGACCAGCGCGCATGCCCAGGTGCCGTGGCGCCGTGATGAGTGGTGCTAAGCAGGAATATGCGGGTGTGACGTCGTATAGCGTACACCGAGACCACAGGCATTCAGTGTATACGTTGTCGACACGTAACAAGGGGGTCGCAGCATGGACATAGCATCGGATAGGTGCATCGGTTGCGGTCAGTGTGTCGATTATTGTCCGTCCGGAGCGATTTCGCTGGTGGAGGCAGTGGCTACAATTGATCCTGTTCTGTGTGTGGAATGCGGGACGTGTCGACGGGTGCAATGCTGCCCCGTTGATGCGATATTAGAGTCCTCCCTGGGCGGAACGCCCCGGGCAATAAGAGCCTTCTTTAGCGACCCCGCCGCGACGCACGCCGAGACCGGCATCCCGGGCAGGGGCACGGAAGAAGTCAAGACCAACGACGTTACCGGGAGGGTTAGGCCTGGATGGGTAGGCATCGGCATCGAGGTGGGACGGCCGTGCCTGGGGACCATGCTCGCTGAGGTGGAGAAGATCACGACTGCCCTGGCGCCGCTCGGGATCAGGTACGAGCGCAACAACCCAATGACGTATCTGCTTGAGTCGCAGGAGACTGGACGCATCAAGGAAGAGTACCGCGGCGAACGGGTGACCTCCCTCATTATAGAGTTCACCGTCGAGGAAGGGCGCCTCGCCGAAGTGCTCGGCGTGTTGCGCGATGTGTCAGGCCGCCTGGATACCGTATTCGCATTGGACGTCATAGCGTGCTTCGACGAGCGCGGTGAGCTTCCGGTGTGGGACAGTTTGGTGGAGATGGGGTACCGTCCCCGACCCAATGCCAAGGTAAATCTGGGCCTGGGCCGCCCGGCAGCCTCGGCATTGGTTGAACTGGTTGCATCAGAGGTGAGTGGGCGATGACGCATTCCTTGCATCGGATCGGCAGTGAGGCCAGCTTGGAGCGTGACTACGTGGTGCTCATTACCCCGGCGGCGGGGATTAACCACGAAGGGTCGGCTGCGAAGCTGAAGGAGATTCTGGACTTTATCGCGCAACTGGGGCCGACGAACATCGGCGGGTACGAGACGGGGTCCATCTACGCGGGGTATGGAGTCGAGGACATTAAGCACGGGCTCGACCGGGCGGTGGTACCCAGGGTTCGTTGCTGCTTTTCTGACCTGGACAAGGTCAAGCGGTTGGTGGAATTCGTGCGTGCGCGCGACTACGGGCTCTCCGTAACTGTGAGCGGACTCGTGGCGAATGTGAGGAGGATGTGCGCGGAGCTGGGTGTAAGGCCACACTCGGTGAACCTTTCGCTGGGGTTCCACGGCAGAACGGATCTCCTGCCAGAGTCCGAAGTGTTGGAGATCGTAACCATGTGCGGTCACGGGATGCTGGGTCCCCGCTTCGTAAGTTCAGTCATGGACCGGGTCAGTTCGGGCCAGCTTTCGCCCCGGGAGGGGGCCCGGGAATTGGCGAGGCCGTGCGTCTGCGGCATTTTCAATGTGGACAGGGCAGAACAGCTGCTGACCAGGGTCTGCCAATGCTCCCAGCACCGCTGCTGACCTGGTGGGCCTGAAGGTGGTGCCGGATGAGCAATAGGGAATGCCGCGAGATGCGTGTTGGCTTCATCGGATTGGGGCAGATGGGGGGGCCCATGTGTCTGAACCTCTTGCGGGCCAGCCAGACAATCGTCGCGTACGATATCGTGACTGAGCGGCTGAACCCCATTGTTGGCGCTGGAGCGGAAGCCGGCAGAAGCCCGGCGGACGTCGCCTCCCGTACCGGGGTGACTGTCCTGTCCCTCCCGACTCCGGCTGCGGTGGTGGAGGTCGTGCGGGGGCCGGACGGTATCCTGGCCGGGGCCCGGGCCGGACACCTGGTGATAGACACCAGCAGCGTTTCCCCGTCCACCTCGCGCGAGATGGCGCAGGCCTGCCACGAGCGGGGGGTAAGGTACCTGGATGCCCCCGTGAGCGGCGGGGTGAGGGCCGCCGAGCAGGGAACCCTCACTATCATGGCGGGCGGGGAGAGGGAGGTGTTCGAGGCGGCCAAGCCCTGGCTCGAGATTTTGGGCAAGAAGATCTTTTACGTTGGTCGTTCCGGATCGGGCAGCATGATGAAGCTCATCAACCAGCTCCTGTTTCTCAGCGGCGTGGCCGCGGTTTGCGAGGCCGTCAATCTTGCCCGCAAGGCCGGCGTGGACGACGGTACCCTGTGGGAAGTGATTCCTGAGTGCTCGGGTGCCAGCTATGCCTTTGCCACCCGCCTCAAGAACTTCCTCATGCCTGGCAGTTTTGAGCCGGGCTTCAGCGTGGCTCTGGCCGCCAAGGATGCTGATTTGATCATGGCTGCGGCACGGGAGCTAGAGGCGCCGCTGCCACTTGGAGCCGAGGTGCACAGGTTGCTGCAGGCCGCCCAGCGAGCGGGGCTGGGAGGCAAGGACGTTTCCGCCCTTTCCCTCCTTCTGGTCGAACAGAAACAGTAGAGAGGTGGGCACCGATGGTGGTGAGGATTGAAGTCGACGAGCGCGCGTGCACCGGCTGCCGATTGTGTGAAGCCGTGTGTTCCTTTGCCCACGAGGGCGGTGTCGGACCGGCGCTGGCGCGGGTATGGGTGCTCAACACCGACCTGTGGGGTCCGCGGCGGGTGGTGGTGTGCCGGCAGTGCGCGGTTCCGGCGTGCGAAAAGGTCTGTCCGGTAGGGGCCATCAAGGTGGTGGCAGAAGAGTCCGTCCGCTACGTCGGGGTGGACCACGACCTCTGCGTGGGCTGTGGGGCCTGCGAGGATGCCTGCCCTTACGGCGCCATTGCCATGCATCCGGACAAGCCCTGGCCCATTAAGTGCGATCTCTGCGGCGGAGACCCCGCCTGCGTCAAGTACTGCGCGGCCGGGGCCCTCTCTTCGGCGACGGGTAGCGCTCCCGTGCGTGCGCGGGAGCGGAGGCTCCGGGTGGTCAAACGAGGCAGTTGACCCGTCGGGGTTACGGAGTGATTTCATGTGAAAGGTTTCGGGGTGAGGTGCAGATTCTTGTCAGAGTTCCGCGATGCAGCCGGCCGGTCCGAGATGGAGGTCGAGGTCGGGGCCGGCAGCTCAGTAGCCGACCTCATAGCGCGTCTGTGTTCTGAGCTGCCAGGCCTGCAGGTGCTGCTCGAGAGGGTGGGGGGCAGCAGCTCGCCCTCTTTCGCGGTGGCCGTGGACGGCGTGGAGGTTCCCGCCTCGCGTCGGCCCGAGACTGTGCTCCGGGAAGGCAGCGATGTGCTCTTTTTCTTCCCCGGCGTCGGGGGCTAAGGTGATTGCGGACGAGCTCACGAGGAGGAGTCAGATCATGCCCCGTTACGGCGGATATTGCGGGAAGATTCTCCGGGTGGATCTCAGCAACGGCACTTTCCGCGTCCAAGAACTCGACGAGCGTTGGCCCAAAGAGCTGATCGGGGGGAACGGCCTGGGAGCCAGCCTGCTTCTTGCGGAGACCCCGCCGCGGATCGATCCCCTTTCGCCGGAGAGCAGGGTATACCTGGTCACGGGGCCGCTCAACGGCACACCTCTCCCCATCGGTACGAAGTTCGGTTTCGTCTTCAAGTCTCCCCTGACCGACGGCTTCATGGATAGCTATGCAGGGGGCTTCCTCGGCGCCGAGCTGAAGTTCTGCGGCTTCGATGCCGTGGTGCTGGAAGGCAGGGCTCCGCACCCCGTGTACCTTTGGATCGACGACGGCAAGCCTAGTTTGCTGGATGCCCGCCACCTGTGGGGCAAGGACACCTACGAGACCTGCCGCCAGATCTGGGAAGATCACGGTGACCCCATGATCCGGGTGGCGGCCATAGGGCCTGCGGGTGAGAACCTGGTGCGCTACGCCTGTGTGATGGCGGAAGGGTTCCACGCTGCCGGCCGGGGTGGCCTGGGTGCGGTTTGGGGCTCCAAGAACCTGAAGGCCGTCGCCTTGCGGGGGGTCTCGGGTGCAGTCAGGGTGGCCGATCCGGCGGCGGTGAAGCGGTTGGCAGACGAGATTTACCAGGCCATCAGGAAGGACCCCAGCCTGTGGGATGGTATGCCGCGGTACGGTACCGTATCGGCCGTCAACAGCAACCAGGCCAGCGGTATACTCGGCACCCGCAACTGGCAGACGGAGGTCTTCGAGGAAGCCGACAAGATCAACGGCGAGGCATTCCGGAGCCAGGTGTGGGAGCGGAACCTGGCCTGCTTTGCCTGCCCCATCCGCTGCCTGCATTTCGGCCGGGTCAAGCAGGGCCGGTACCAGGGGCTAGAGGCAGTAGGGCCTCAGTACGAGACGGTGTACGCTCTGGGTTCATTGTGCGGTAACGGCGATCCGGCTGCGATCCTGGCGGCTGGCGACCTGTGCAACCGGCTGGGTCTGGACACTATTTCTGCCGGAGTCTGCATTGCCTTCGCCATGGAATGCTACGAGCGGGGCCTGCTGACCGAGTCCGACACCCAGGGGCTGGAACTCCGCTTCGGTAACCGCAGCGCGATCATCGAACTCGTGCAACGCATTGCCTACCGCGACGGGATCGGCGGGCTCCTGGCCGAGGGGGTCAAGAGGGCAGCCGAAGCGGTTGGGCGTGGGGCAGACCGGTTTGCTATCCATGTGAAGGGCCTGGAGCTTGCCGGGCACAGCGTGAGGGGGTACAAGGGTCTGACTCTAGGCTACGCGACCAGCAACCGGGGGGGCAGCCACCAGGACATGCGGCACCTGCCCGAGCGGGCCGGCCAGTTCGACCGTCGTTCGACCACGGGGAAGGCGCAGCTGAATATAGACATCACCGCCACCACGGCCCTGCGAGACTCGTACATCTATTGCGCGATGTTTGAAGGTCTCATCGGGCGGGTGGGCGTGCAGCAGCTCCACGCGGACCTCATCAACGCGGTCACCGGGATGGCGCTGTCCCGCCAGGATCTGTTCACGGTTGCGGAGCGCATCTGGAATCTGGAACGGGCGTTCAACGTACGGGAAGGAAAGACTCGGGCCGATGACACTCTGCCCCGGCGCTTCCTGGAGGAGCCGATCCCGGATGGTTCCTCCCAAGGGATGGTTTCGTCTGAGGAAGAGCTTGCCGGGATGCTGGAGGAGTACTACCAATTGAGGGGGTGGGATCCGACCACCGGCGCACCGACACGAGACAAGCTGGAGGCACTAGGTCTTTCGTGGGTGGCTGATGCCCTCGGTGTTCGCTAATCTCGAGGCAGGTGAGCGCACGTGAGCGGTCTCCGCGGGAGAAGCAGGTCGGTGCTGGGACGCTATAGGGCAGCAGAGCATCTGGGAGAGGTGGCCTTTCTCATTGCGCTCTGTGTTCTGCAAGGCGCGTTCATTAGAGAGTCCCTGACCTTCGAGCCGGTGTCGCGTCGCTTTCCGCTGTTGTTTGCTACCGCAGGTTGTGTGCTGTCTGCTGTACTGCTGGGTGTAAAGCTAGCACGTCCCACCGGCGCGACTGAGCCTAGCGACCGGGCTGCGGAGGGCGTGGCTTGGTACGTGGTGTCGTTGTGTATGGCCGGTTGCCTTTTGGTTGCGTATGTGTTTGGGTTTCTCCCCGCTATCGGGTTATTTGCGTTCCTTCTGCCTGGGGTTTTGGGCGAGCGCAAGGTTAGGATGCGGTTGGCCTATGCTGTTGTGGTTACGGCACTGTTCTGGGCATTCGGGTATGCAATGAGTATTCCGTTGCCCGAAGGCCACCTTGCGCGCTTGATACTTGGCGGGAGTCGGTGAGGAGGAGTGCACGCATGTGGCTGGAGGGGTTTATCTGTGCGCTATCTGCTTATAACTTGCTCTGTCTTCTAGCCGGAACGCTGGTTGGATTAATTGTCGGGGCCCTTCCGGGATTGGGCCCGTTGTTCGGTGTCTCCTTGGCGCTTCCGTTCACCGTGGGCATGCCGCCGGAATCTGCCATCATCCTGTTGTCTGCCATCCACGCTGCTACGGCTTACGGAGATTCGATCGCATCCATTCTGGTCAGGGTCCCCGGCAGCGCAGCCACGGTGGCTGCTTGTTGGGACGGCTACCCGATGACCCAGCAAGGCCGTGGGGCGGTGGCACTTGCGATGTCAGCCCTGGGTTCCTTGTTTGGGGGGTTGGCGGGTTGGATTGCTTTGGTGGTGATTTCCGGTCCGCTGGTGCGTTTGGCCCTTAAGATGCACTCGGCGGAGTATTTTATGGTGGCCCTTGTGGCCCTGTCTCTGTTGGCTGTAGCAGGTTCTGGAAACATGGCCAAAGGGTTGCTGATGGGGTTCTTGGGGCTTTTGTTGTCCACGGTCGGCCAGGATCTTTTTACCGGGGGGTTCAGGTTCACCCTCGGAAGCCCCTATTTGGAAAGCGGCATACCGATGGTTCCTGCTGTGTTGGGGTTGTTCGCAATCAGCCAAGCGCTCGTGCTGGCGGAAGAGGGCGGCACTATAGCGAAGGTGGAGAGAGTCTCGGGTGGTGCCCTTGCTGCCGTGCGCGAGACGGTGAGACATTGGGCTACTGTCATCCGAGGGGCTCTGGTCGGCGTGGTCATGGGGATCTTGCCAGCTTTGGGTCTTTCGAGCGCTAACGTCGTGGCCTACCTTATCGAGAAGAGGGTTTCGCGGGATCCGGAGAGCTTTGGCCGCGGGAATCCGGCTGGGGTATTGGCACCGGAGACGGCTAAGAGCGCGTGTGTTATCGGTGACTTGATCCCCACAGTTACTCTTGGTATCCCGGGGTCTCCAACCACAGCCATCTTTATGGCGGCCCTTATCTTGCATGGGTTGCGGCCGGGGCCCGACTTCTTCCAGGGCAAGTTTCCCTATGTTGTTTTTGCAGGCATCCTGATGGCGCAGTTTGCCTTTTTCATCATCGGCCTGCTCTGTGCGCGGTACCTCGCACGCATTGTGCTATTGCCTAACGCGTATATGGTCCCTACGATCATCGCCTTAAGCCTGATTGGTGCTTACGCGGCTAATTATAGTGTGTACGATATGTGGGTCGCACTTGCCTTCGGCGTTCTCGGGTACGTTATGCAGAAGTACGGGTTTCCGTCAGCGTGTTTGGTTCTGGGGTTTGTGTTGGGCAACATCGCTGAAACCAATTTCGTGCGCGCGCTAATGGTTAATGGGTCGTACGTGGTCTTTGTGACGCGGCCCATATCCCTCGCCCTGTTGCTAATAGCGGTGGTCTCCTTCCTTTCGCCGTGGGTCTCCAGCCTGCGGCAGCGGAGTGACCGCAGCAAAAGCGGCGAGGGTGTCGGGAAAGCATCGCAAAATCATGCCTAGGAGGTGCGTACGATGCGAAAGACGTTGGTGGTCGGTCTCGTGGTAATCGTGGTGTGTGGCGCATTGTTGGTTGGGTGCACGAAGCCACAGGAGCGGTTCCCCAGCAAGAACATCACTTTCCTGATCGGATTTGGTCCCGGCGGTGCGAATGACATGATCACTCGTGCCTTAATTCCAGGCATGAAACAGGCTCTGGGAGTGGACGTTGTGCCTGTGAACCTGCCAGGTGCGGGTGGTGCTGTGGCAGCGAAGAAGTTGGCAAGTGAGCCGGCGGATGGGTACAATATTTTGTTGCTGTCTCAGTCGATAATCCTGACGCAGTATACTGGGCAGGCCGGTATTAAGATGAGTGATTACCAACCCATCATTGGGGTTGCCGAAGATACTTCCGCGATAACTGTGCCCGCTGATGCGCCTTACAACAACATCAATGAGTTCGTCACCTATGCGAAGGCTAATCCCGGCAAAGTCCGTATTGGAAATGCGGGAACGGGGGCCCTTTGGCATATCGCCGCCGCCCTGTTCGCCGACAAGGCAGGCATTGACGTGAAGCACATTCCGTACGAGAGTGGTGCCCAGGCTGCACTGGCCACGGCAGGGAAAGAGATAGAGGCTTGTGCGGTGAGCCCATCCGAAGTCAAGGGGTTGGTCGACGCGGGCAAGCTAAAGATCCTCGCACTCATGAGCGAGTCGAGGTACGACATCGTACCAAACGTGCCCACGTTGAAGGAGGCGGGTATCGACCTCACTTACCGCGTGTGGCGAGGGGTGTTCTGCAAGGCCGGAACGCCGGCAGAGAGAGTTAAGAAGCTTCACGATGCCATCAAGTCTGCCATGGCAGATTCAAGCTTTGTCTCTTCTATGAAAACAGCGGGCATCCCCATTGTGTACCGCTCCACGGATGACTTCGTGGCGCAGGTCAGGAAAGACGACGCACTGCTAAAGGAAACGCTGCAGAAGCTGGGCTTGCTGAAATAGATCAAGGGGGTGCAGTGCATGTCTCTGACCCAAGAGATGAAGCAGTACTTGAAATCCCTGGGCGCGGATCTTGTTGGAGTTGCTCCTGTCGAGCGGTTTGAGGGTGCACCGAGGCGACCTGAGGAGATACTCCCGGGCGCGCGGTCGGTAGTGGTGATTGGCTTGCGCATACCGTTGGCCAGCGTGGACGCTTGGAAGAAGCTGATGAAGTCCTACCAGGTGTACGGCCACGGTTGGCTCAATTTCCACTTGTCGTTCATGGAATACCACCTGGCCCAGTTCCTCGAGGACAGGGGTTATCATGCCTTGCCCCTTTCCTCCCTGGACCCCTATTACGATATGAAAACCTTCATGACCGAGGGGCTTTCGAATCGTCATGCGGCGGTGGCGGCCGGGCTCGGGGAGTTTGGGTGGAACAACCTGTTCCTGTCCCCGCGTTTTGGTCCGCGGGTCCGGCTGACCACCACGATTACCAGCGCTCCCCTCGAAGCTGATCCTATGTATAGCGGCCCACCGTTGTGCTTGAAACAAAGGTGCCTTAAGTGTGTTGAGGAGTGCCCTATGCAGGTGTTCGATCGGCAGGACGGGATACAGGTCACCATCGCCGGGAGAGCGTTCGAGATGTCGCGTTTGGATGGCGAGCGCAAGTACCTTTGCCGCTGGTGTGAGCACGGCTTAACCCGACGCGGTGGCGCACTTACGGAAATCCCCATTCCGGAGGAAAAAACCCCCGAAGCTTATCTGGACGCGTGGGACAAGCGTGATCGGTACCAAAAGCGCCGCCAGGGAATGTTCGGAGGCATTTACTTCTGCGGTCGATGTGTCCACGTCTGCCCGGTGGGCCGCGGTCACCAGGCGCAAGTCGGTTGTCAATAGAGGGGGCGTGTGGCTGGTGATATATGTGCACCACTAAGCTGTCGAGTGCGGGCGCGAAAGAGCCAAGGCTAGCCGAGGGAGCACTATAGAATAGCGTAAGCTCGGCATCGACTATAGAGTTTAGAGGCGAGCCCCCCTGAACCCGGGCAGGAGAAGCGGGTTTCAGGGGGGCAGCATCGCAGGCAGTTGAGAGCATTCCTGTAGGGTTCTTGAGGGAGGTTGACGCATAAAGAAGCCTCCTGGTAAGACTGGGGTGCCAAACCAAACAACAAGGAACCAGGAGGCGAAGAAAGCGGTGGATGCAAGGCCAATCAGCTTGGCGGAGGTGTCGGAGGCGGCGGTGATAGTAGGGGTGGACGTGGCGAAGTACTCGCACTGGGCCAGGGTGATAGATCCGCGGGGCGGTGAACTGGTGAAGCCCGTGCGGTTCGAGAATAGCAGAGTGGGCTTCTCTCGTCTAGACCCGGTGGTCGCTGAGGCTTTGCACGGGCTGGGTCTGGACAAGGTGGTAGTCGGGCTAGAGCCCTCCGGGCACTACTGGAAGCCGCTCGCCCACCACTTCCACTCCCAGGGTGTGCGGGTGGTGCTCGTCAACCCTTATCACGTGAAGCAGAGCAAGGAACTGGACGACAACAGCCACATGAAGAGCGACCGCAAGGATGCCCTGGTGGTGGCCAGTTTGGTGCAGCAGGGCCGGTTCCTGCGCTCGTACTTCCCCGAAGGGGTGTACGCCGATCTGAGGGTGCTGGTAGGCCGGCGGTCTCACCTCAAGCGGTGGCTCAATTCGGCGGCGAACAGGCTTTGGACGAGTACTTCCCGGAGTACGACAGGGTGTTCAAGGACTTGCTGGGGAAGGCCTTCATGTGGGTGCTGCGGCACTGTCCCTTTCCTCAGGATGTGCTGCAGTGCGATCCCGAGGGCCTGGCCACATGCCTCAAGGTGGCGGCGGGGAACCGGGTGGGGATGAAGCGGGTGAGGAGGTTGATGGAGGCTGCGAAGGTGGGCATTGAGGGTGCGAGGAAGAAGCTCTCGTCCTGCCTGGACGAGGTGGAGTTTTACCGGCAGCAGGTGGAGGGTGTAGAGGCCCGGATGGTGGGACTGCTCGACAGATTACCCGAGGCGAAGCGGCCCATGAGCATACGCGGGGTTGGTTCTGTGGTGGCGGCTACGGTGCTGGGCGAGGCGGGGGACTTCCGCAGGTTCGAGAACTGGAAGCAGTTGAGGAAGCTGTCCGGGTACAACCTGGTTGAGCAGAGCTCGGGCCAGAATAAGGGCCAGAGCATGATTTCTAAGCGTGGTCGTCCGGCGCTGCGGCACGTTCTGTACCTGGCGGCCGTGGTGGCCATAGCCAAGAACCGTGATTTTCAGGCCCTCTATGCATCTCTGACCATGCGCCAGCGCAATCCCCTCAAGGGCAAGCAGGCGCTGCTTGTGGTGGCCACCAGGATCCTGCGGGGATCATGTTCGCGCTGGTGAAGGCCGGGCAGAGGTACTGTCCGGGCAAGATGATGAGTCGGTGCCAACAGGAGGTCGTGCAGGCGGCCGCCTGAAGCACGAAGCCCCCGAACAAGTCTTGGGCGGGGGATCTCAGCCTCCCCCATTAGGGCGCCAGGGAACTGTGCGACCCCGTTTGAGAGTAGCTGCACCCCCGCCCGCCTCAAGGAGACAGGACGAAGGAATGTAGGGCTGCCGGGACCCAGCGAGGCATGATAGGGTGGGTCGGAGGCAAGCGTGGCGGGGAGCCGCCTAAGGCTACAAGCAGGGCTACAGGAGAGTGGACGGAAAGCTCGCGACGTGGCGCGGGCAGTGTGCTCCCCTTGGCCGTGAGCTGCGGTGGAACGGCGCTGCTACTTTGTTGGAGAGTTGGCAGGTGGTGGCCAGGGGTTCCTGTGTGATCGGTGGCAGTGCAAAGTCGGTGGATCAGGTCGTGGAGGTGGTGACGGGGTGGCTCGATTTTCGGATGCGCTGTCGGCCCAGTGGGAAAGGTGGCTGCAGGAGGGGGCTCCAGAGCGGCGTGCGGCCATGGTCTGAGGTAGGCGCAGGAGGAACCAGATAGTGGGTGAGTTCATCTTGGGTTCTGGAAGGGTGCTGTCCCGTGATAGGTCTGCCGGCGCTGCCAGCCAGTTGGGTGCGTACGGTGGGTGAGGGGAGGGGAATTACCTTGGATTTGGAGTGGTTGAAGGCACGGCTGGACAAGGACGACTCGCAGGCCCCGTTGCGGATGAAAATCTACGATGCCCTCCGGTTAGGGGTTATCGAGGGCCTGTTGGCGCCTGGAGACGAGCTGACCGAGAGTCAAATAGCGGCCGCCGTGCAGGTGAGCAGGACTCCCATTAGGGAAGCGCTGCAGCGCCTGGAAACCGAGGGCTGGGTCAAGCGCGTCCAGGGCCGGGGGATGGTCGTCACTGACTTCTCTGAGAAAGACGTGCGGGACCTGTACCTCATGCGTAGCGTGCTGGAGGGGCTGGCCGTGACGCTAGCCCTTCCAAACCTTACCGATGACGCCTTAAACCGGCTGAAGTGGATCGTTGACGAGATGGAGCTGCACACCAGCCGCGACAACCGGGAGGCGGTGGCTGCCAAGAACAAAGAATTCCACTGGCGGCTGGTTGAACTCAGCGGCAGCCGACACATCATCGCGGTGCTGAGGTCGGTGTACGAGCAGATCGACCGCGTGCGGGAAAGCTCTCTTTGGGCACCTGGCAGGATGCAGAAGGCTTTCGAAGAACACCTCGCAATTTACCAGGCACTTGCGAAGAGGGATACTGAGCAGGCGGCCGAACTGGTTCGCCGGCACGTTGTGACCGCTGGCGAGGTGCTGGTCGCGCGGATGCGAACGCGCGGGATCAAGCCTGTGGCAGATGCCTGAACCCGAGGGGCAGGGCCTGGGCTGGAGGCGTCTCCTGGGGCGGATACTTGTGTGGCGCGACCCAGGAGCAGTGGTGACGGGTCGGGCGGATGCTCCGGTATATTTGCTGGTGGTGGACGGAGCTGTCCAGTTTCGGGACGCTTCACACCTCTGGGGTCTCACCGCCTCTGCGACAGAGCAGGCCTTCCGCCAGGAACTTGGTGATCAGCGTGTGAGGGTAGCCAGCATTGGTCCGGCGGGAGAAAACGGCGTGCGATATGCATGTGTGATGCATGAAGGCCGGAACGCCAATGGCAGGTGTGGCTTGGGAGCCGTCATGGCTTCCAAGCTCTTAAAGGCAGTGGCTGTGCGGGGCACCGCAAGAGTCGACATGGCTGGCAGGGATGGCGTGTTCGAGATAGCCAGATGGTTTCGCGACCATTACCGGGACAACCCCCTGACCCGAACCCTGCATGATCTGGGCACCGATGGGGCGTTAGGTGGCTTGAATGCCACCGGAGTGCTACCGACCCGTGATTTTTCGGCGGGTAGCTTCGTGGGTTGGGAGGCCCTAACTGGGGAGACGTACGAGAAGCAGTTCGTCGTGGGGCGGTGCGGATGCTATGCCTGCCCGGTGAGGTGTAAGCGGACGGTGCGGCTGGGTGGTGCCGGGGTGGGAGGGCCTGAGTACGAGACCGCTTTCGGATCCAATCTGGGAAGCAGCAACCTGGGCTCCATCGTCGAGATCAACCGACTCTGTAATGGCCTGGGTCTGGATACCATTGCTACAGGAGTGACCTTGGCCCTGGCTACCGAATGCTTCGAGCAGGGTTGATCACAGCGCGCGATACGGGCGGGTTCGAGCTCCGGTTTGGCCGCGTGCCGGCTCGGAAGTTGATGCCGCTCATCGCCCGCCGGGAGGGGTTTGGGGCTGCTGTCGCCGAGGGGGCGGGCGGTTGGCGGAGAAAACCGGAGGGGCGGCACCGTCGCTGGT
This sequence comes from Bacillota bacterium, assembly GCA_040757085.1. Lineage (NCBI taxonomy): Bacteria > Bacillati > Bacillota > Bacillota bacterium. Next base: position 35,984 of record JBFLXJ010000032.1, read on the forward strand.
CGTAGAGGTAAAAGGGCTGGAGGCGGGCATGCACGATCCGCGGGGGAAGGTGAGCGTGCGGCTCGGTTATGCGCTGGCCGCTCATGGGGCCGATCACATGGTGGCGGCGCACGACGTCGTTTTCCTCAAGCAGGGTGCATACCCGCTTGAGCGGATTCTGGCAGACAGAGTCGGCGCCTACTCAGTCACGGTGGTTGGCTATATCGGGTTTGTCCCGGCTGGTCTATCCTTTTGCCCCCTTTTGCCCCAAGTCTCCCTTTCGTTTACCTCGCAGGATTTTTGAGCGCGGCGGGGAATTGCCTGGGTTCAAACGCGCCCGCTTTCGCAGTACGGCTGTTGGGTGGGGCTGGAGTAGCAGCAGGCTACTTTTCGGCAGCCGTAGAGACCGGAAGCCTAATTGGTGTGATGCTTGGCGGGGTGCTCTGGTCTAAGGTGGGTCCCGTGGCTGCATTCATGATCTCGTCGCTCGGATCTGCTTGGGCTATCACCTGTTACACCGTCGCCTGGCCTCGTCACCGCTCTCGGTGTGCACGATCGTGATGGTCGGCGCGGTTCCGGCCTACCCGCGTGCCTCCTCAAGGTAGGCGGATAACCACTAATAAGTGATTATCCGGCGTTCCTGCACCTTGAGCGGAGCAGTTATCCGCCTTGCACGGGGAGCTCGACGACCGTCAGGCTCTCCGGGGTGTTGGCCTACCGACCGCGCCGTCACGACCGCACCCCCCCGCCGGTAGCGGTTCTGCTTGACCGGGCTTGGCTCCTCATGGTGATCTTTGGCACCGGGGATAATTAGCGGGTTTTTGGCCATTGGAGGCAACCGAGCGGACCATTGGCCGGTTGCTATTGACTGCCTGTCCAGGCTGCCTGAAGCTACAGTACGGGGTACGCAAGGTCTCCCCTCCCTGTGATGTGCCTCGCGGAGTTCTTGCTGGCAGTGAACTCAACCGATGCCGACTTGCCCCGGTCGGGGTTGGGCCGATAGAGGGAGCTTGCCCGGGTCCCCGAGAGGGTGTGTGACACAGTCGTTATTGTCCTGTGGCCTTGCCTCCCCATTGATCTGGGTCCTGCGAGAACCACAAGTTGAATGGGTCCCGGGGCGTGGCAGGGGGGAGGACGATGCGCAAGTGGGTGAGGGGCTGGCCTTACTGCCAGTGGCCATCCTGCTGGTGAGCAACTGCCTGGTCATGCGGGCCGGTGGCCTTGCCCTCGAGGAACGCGGGCGAACAGTCCCCGTCACTGCTGTTGTGCTCGTTGCTCATCGCTGTACGGTCGACGGCGCGCGAAAGGTTTCGGTTTTGAAATGCGAAACTCCCAGGTTGCTAGCGCCGGACCCGGGCGTTCAAGAGGGTTCCCCAATGCGGGTGGATCGGTTCCGCAGGCGGTGGATGATCAGGTTGCTTTCGTCACCGGGGCTGTCTGGATACGCCAAGGCGATACTAGTGGTCTCCGGCGTGGAGCCGGGAGTTGTGCGTATTACGGAGCAGGCAGAGGATCCGGTCGCTTGGCGGGAGGGCACCCTGTCCTTGGAAGAGTTCTTCAGCCGCTGGCAACTTGAGTCGAGCGGGCTACGGCCGGAGTGAGATCGCGCCGATGCAGGCCGGTAGATTGCCCCCTGACCTGAAAAGGAAACACCCTACTGCGGCTCGTCCAGGGGATGGGCCGGCATGTACAGCCACCTGCGGCAGTACCGGAAACCGATATGAGCCTGCGTTACCGCGAGCCACAGGGCTGCCTCTGTCGGCTCCACGACCGGGGCAGCCACCTGTTTACGCACTGCATTGACGTACGGGTACATGCCTGTACACCCCAGTACTATGACGTCGGCAGCGTGATGGTCAATCGCCTCCCGGGCACACGCCACGATGGCCGCCACCGTGCGCTCCGGTGCGGCCTCTAATTCCAGTACGCCCATGGGGACCGGTATGCTGGCGGCAAGGCGGTGAGCGATGCCCATCTGTGCAACCCGCATGTACGCGTGGGGAACCGAGTTGTTGAGGATGGAGATGTGTCCGATGCGCCAGCCCAGCGAACAGGCGAGGAGCCAGGCTGCTTCGCCCGCCCCCACTACGGGGAGGTCGAGCAATTCCCGCAGGGGATGGAGGCCGGGGTCAGCGAAGCAGTTGATCACTACTGCGTGCACAGCTGGTCCGCGACGGCAGCGGGCGAGCGCTCCTCTGACCAGGTAATGGGTGGCCTTGGCCTCGTCGTAGAGGGTTTCGATCGCCCGCGGTCCCTCGGCGGGGCCCCAGCATTCCACCGTTACGGATGCAGGAAGGCCGAGGCCGGCCGCGTACTCTTGCCAGCCGGGCAGGTTAGCCCCGACTACGGGGGTGGCAAGGAGGATTCTCATGGTTCCACCCCGCTTTCCTCCACGATAACGCAGCAGTTGCTCGCATCAAGGGTCGTCCGCACCCCCAGCGGGATGGTCAGCCGCCGCTCGCCGTGACCAGCCGCCAGGCCATAGATGGCGGGTTTGCCCAGCGGTTCGATGAGGTCGCCGATGATTTCCCGCAGGGTGAGCATGGGGCGCTTGGTGTTGCCGGGGACGCAGTCCACGCATTCGGCGATAATGAATCCCGCTGCCGCATCCAGTTTTCCCGCCAGTTTCAGGTGGGTGAGCATGCGGTCGAAGCGGTACGGCACTTCACCGACGTCCTCCAAAAGCAGGATCTTCCCCGTCGTGTCTACCTCGTAGGGAGTACCCAGCGTAGTAACGAGTAGGGAGAGGTTGCCCCCGATGATGGGAGCGGTGACGCGGCCGGGGCAGATGGTCTGCAGGGGCGGTCCTTGGGGCGGGTTTCTCAGTTCCCCCAGCGGTTCGGGCCGGGTCACCGCCCGCTCGAACCATTCCCTGGTGTAGACGAACTCCTTGCTCATGTCGTAGCCAGCCATGGGTCCATGGAAAGTGATCAGCCCCGTCAACCTGGCCAGGGCGCAGTGGATGGCGGTGATGTCGCTGTATCCCACGAACACCTTCGGGTGGCGTGCTATCGTCCCGTAGTCCAGGAGCGGCAGGGTCCGGGGCGACCCGTACCCGCCCTGAATGCACACGATGGCGTCGACGTCGGGGTTCCGGAAGGCCCACATGAGGTCGACGGCCCGTTCCGTGTCTTCCCCCGCCAGGTATCCGCGCAGTTTGAGCGCGTTGGGGGAGAGCACGGTGCGAAAACCCATGTCGTGGAGCCGGTTTCTCGCCAACTCCAGCATTTCCATGGAGACGTGAGCATCGGGATGCACCGGGGAGGCTGGGGACACCAGCGCTATCGTGTCCCCGGGGCGCAACATCTTTCCCTTAAGTGCCATGTTCGTTCCCACCTTTCACGCGGATCACCTGGTTCGTCATCTTCATCACCTTGAACCGCGCATGCGCGGGTCGAGCACGTCGTGCAGGCCGTCCCCCAGGAGGTTGAGCCCCAGGATGGTCAGTAGGATGCACAAGCCTGGGAAGGTGGTCAACCACGGGGCAGCCCAGAGGTAGTCCCGGCCTCGGCCCAGCATGGGTCCCCCCAGCCCGATGATGAGGTTAAGGAGGTCCGGGCTGGAATTACCGCCGGCTCCCGTGAGGCAGCGAGGAATGCCCGGTGGTCATGTGGCGCGGGGCTGCTCGGCGGCGCCTATTGCCGGTCCCCGGGGCTGGAGGCGCGCTTGGGCCGAACCGGGGTTAAGGGGCAAGTGCACCCCCTCCCCCTGCCCATTCTCGGGTATCCCGCCGAGCGTTGCGGCTGGGGCCGCCGGCGGTCCGGAGGCGTCAGCAGGGTAGGGTTGCGGAGGAATGCGGCCGGCCTCCAGGAAAGGGGTTTGCCGATCAGGGGTGGTGTGTTCAGAGGGCGCCGTCACTGTGGCGGAGCTTTGGGCGGCGGTGGCCTCTGCGTTCCGGAGGGGGAAGCCACCCCGGCGGGGCGGCATGCTGAGGGCGAGGGAATCTGGCTGTCGGGCGGCAAGGTTGGCGCGCGAGGAACTCTGGCCCCAGGTGTTCGGCCAGGATGGCTGCCCCCCGCTCGGCACGCCCGTTGCCCGTTGACCTCGGGGGGCCTCCGTGCTACCGCGGGGGCGAGAGGGGGCAAGCATCGTTGGGAGGTGCCGTGCGGCATCGTCCGTTTCGTCCGATGACCCGCCCTCGTGTTTCTTGCGTCGGCGCAGTCGTGCGCGTACTTCTTCGGACACGGTGTACTTGGTCCTGACTATCTCCCGGTCTTCGCGCGCCGAGATGGGGTTGCCCTCTGCGTCGCGGAGTTCGCACAGTCGGTTGTCCTTGATGACGCGGAAAGGCCTGTCCACGATGTGCACCGTCGCTTCGCACAGCGCCTTGGTGTGCGGAAAGCCATTTTCCACCATGGCCCGCCAGTACACCCTGGCGAACTGTGGGTCGCACTTTCTGCCGAGATCAGAGGCGAAGAACAGCCCCCGCTTGAACTGCGCCGGGCCCGCCTTGGTCATGCTCTGCCCTTTGCCCTCCTTGAGCCCGCTGTTGTCCACCCGCGGCACGTAGCCGGAGAACTTGCGCAGTTGCTTTTTGGAGGTCATGCGAGCCACGACCGGCGCCACGGCCAGAAAGACTGGGGCCAGGGTGCGCCCCACCCCGCGGAGGCTCCTGACGTACCCCTTCTTGTCCAGCCCGGGTTACAGCCTGTAGTTCTCTTGACTCCCCAGCGCAGCGCCTCCCACCGGGGATCTTCCGGCAGGGGAGCCGGGTGCACGGCCTGCGGGCCCACCAGGGGCAGCTTGGCCAGCGTGAGGGCGTCGAGGCGGCCTGTCTTCGTGTGCCGCTTCAGCAGGCTGCGGAGGCTGCCGGCCTGGGACTGGTTGGGCAGGAAGACGCGGTGGCCGCGCTCACGATGTCTCTGGAGGCGACCTGGCAGCGGCCGCCTCCGCCTCCGCTCGGGCCCAGCACTCGGCGAGGATCCCCGCCATGTCGTCGGACCTTGCGGGGGTAGGGACGGGAAGCCGAGCGTGGGCTACTCCTTCAGGCGGGGATCGAGCAGGTCGCGCAGCCCATCACCCAGCAAGTTGAATCCCATGACAACGGTGAAGATGGCCAGTCCCGGCCAGGTCGATATCCACCAGTGGCTCATGATATAATCGCGCCCCTCGCTGATCATGACGCCCCATTCCGGGGTAGGTGGCTGCGCGCCGAAACCGATGAAACTGAGCCCTGCCGCAGTGAGGATGACGCCTCCCATGTCCATGGTCATGCGCACCAGGACAGGTGCCAGGCAATTGGGCAGGACGTGGCGCAGCAGAAGGACGTAATGGCCGACGCCCAAAGCGCGGGCGGCCTCGACGAACTCCTTCTCCCGCATGGAAAGCACCTGACCGCGTACCAGGCGCGCATAAACTGGCCACTCAACGACGGCAATCGCTATCATCGTGTTCGTCAGGCTGGGACCGAGCACGGCGGCGATGGCCATGGCCAGGATGAGGGAGGGAAAGGCCAGGAAGATGTCGGCGAGGCGCATGAATGCTTCGTCCACCCAGCCACCGGCATAGCCCGACACCAACCCGATGAGCGTCCCCGCAGTAGCCGATATGCCGGTGACCACCACACCTATCGTGAAGGAGATCCTGGTCCCCACGATGAGGCGACTGAGGATGTCACGTCCCAGGGTGTCGGTACCAAAGGGGTGCTCACGGCTCATGGGGGCGAGTCGGTTGGGCAGGTCCTGGGCCAGGGGATCGTACGGAGCCAGCGCCGGCGCCAGCAGTCCCACGAGCACAAACACCGCCACAATGCCCAGCCCTACCGCGGACAGCGGACTGCGTACTAGCCTCTTCATCAGGGACATCAGTCCATCACCACGGCTTCAGTGGTAGCGGATGCGGGGGTCGAGGAAAATGTATACGATATCGACGGCTAGGTTCGCAAGCGCGTACACCACCGCCGACACCAGCGTTACCCCGAGTACGGCTGGAATGTCCACGTTGAGGACCGAGTTGGTGGCATACCGCCCCATCCCGGGCCACCCGAATATGGTCTCCGTGAGCACGGCGCCTGACAGCAGACTTCCGTACGCCAGACCGATCACCGTGGTGGTCGGAATCAGGGCATTTTTGAGGGCATGTTTGTAAATCACCACACGTTCCGCCAGCCCCTTGGAGCGCGCCGTCCGGATGTAGTCCTGGCGGATCACCTCAAGCATGCTGGAACGGGTCATGCGGGTGATCACCGCGGTGGAGAAGTATCCCAGGCAGAAGGCCGGCAACAGGATATGCTGGGCCGCGCTGGCCAGCGCGGCCCAGTCGCGAGCCAGCAGGGAATCAACGAACAGAAGACCGGTCACCTTGGGTGGCTCGGCCAGCAGAATGTCCAGGCGACCGGTTCCGGGGAGCCAGCCCAGCCTGTAGTACAGCAACAGCAGAAGCAGCAGGGCCATCCAGAAAATGGGCATGGATGCTCCTCCCAGGGCAAATACGCGCGTCACATGGTCAAGAAAGCTGTCCTTTCTTACAGCGGCGATTACCCCCACCGGTATGCCGAGGGCCACTGAGATGATTATGGCCACCGTGGCCAGCTCCATGGTGGCGGGGAAGTAGTCGCGCAGATCGTCGGCCACCGGACGGCGCGTGCGGATAGACACCCCTAGGTCTCCCCGCAGCAACCCGCTCACATATCGCACGTACTGGACGGGGAGGGGTTTGTCCAACCCCCACTCCTTCCGCATTTTCTCGACCACTTCGGGCTTCGCCTTTTCGCCGAGTTTGGCCACGATGGGATCTACGGGGACCACGTTGGTGAGTACGAAGGTCACCAGAGTTATGCCGAAAAGGACCAGCACTAGCAGTGCCAGCCGCCTTACGATAACCGCCTGGAGTCCCATGTCCCCGAACCCGCCTCCTCATGGGGGACGCCATCCCGTAGTCGACGCACAAAGGGGCCGGGGCAGAACCCCAGCCCCGGCCCCCCAAGGCTCACTTGAGATCCAGGGCTGCCAGTTCCGTAGTCCACAGGGAGTTGTACTGGTAGTTGAGGACGCTATCCCGCATGGCAATTGATACGCGTGGCTGGTAGAGGATGGCGTACGGCCCGTTGTGAAGCACGTAGTCAGTCAGTTCCTGGTACAGCTTCAGCCGTTCTTCCGAGGCGAAGGCGGCGGCCGCCTTGTCCACCTTATCGGCCAACTCGTCATTGTAGTAAGAGTTGCGCCAGGCCAGTTGCTTCATACGGTGGTTGGCGAAGGGCTTGGCCAGGGCATCGGGGTCGGGATAGTCGGGACCCCAACCCATGAGCACCATTTGGTGCTTCTGGGCGCGATAGATCTCAAGGAGTGCCGCGCTGGTCATCTCCTTGATCTCCATCGTGATTCCTACCTTGGCCAGGTCGTCCTTCAGCTTGGCGGCGATGTCCCGCCAGTACACGCCGCCGCCCGCCACACCTGAGGAGCACAGGAGTTCTACCTTAAACCCGTTCGGGTATCCCGCCTCGTTCAGCAACTGACGAGCCTTCTCCACATCCCGATGGTAGGGGGTGTCGGGGTTATACCCCTTGTACCCTTTGGGGATGAAGGTCTGCAGGACGATGGCGTTATCCTGAAGCACATGTTTGACCAAGCCCTCGTAATCGATGGCCCAGCGCACGGCATCCCGCACCCGATTGTCCTTGAACGGCTGATACGCTAGGTTCATCCCCAGGTAGTTGATGCCGTCGCCCAGTCCGCGGATGATTTGAAACCCCGCCTTGCCCTCCAGGTCTTTGATCTGCTCCGGGCGCAAGTCCATGGCGATCTGGGCGTCGCCCTTTTCCAGGAGCATCTTCTGGGCGGTGGATTCGGGCACGTGCTTGATGATGACCGTGCTGATGGGAACCTTTCCCTTCCAGTAGTTGGGGTTGGCCTTCAGAACCACCTGGACCTCGGGTTCCCACTTCTCCAGGACATAGGGCCCGTTGCCCGCTGACGCACCAGCCAGGAAGTTCTTGCCCCAGTCGCCCTCCTTCTCGTGCGCCTTGCACACCTTGGGGTCCACAATCGAAGCCACAGGATAGGTCAGGACGGCCAGGAAGGCATCGGGATTGAATTTCTCCTTCAGGGTGATCTGGACCGTGTACTCATCCAGCGCCTTGGTGCTGCCCACCTCCATACCCGTCTGGGTAAGGAGCCACGCCGGCTGGTCGTCGAGGGCAATCACCCGGTCGAAAGAGTAGGCCACCGCCGCCGCATTCACCGGTTCCCCGCTGGGGAACTTCAATCCCTTCTTCAGCTTGAAAGTCCAGACCAGACCGTCGGGGGAAACCTCCCACGACTCGGCCAGTTCCGGCACGGGCTTGCTGAGGTCGCTACCCTCAAACGTCACCAGGTTGTCGTAACACTGATGGGCGGTAAATATGGAGGCCGTCTCAAACGCCACCGCAGGGTCCATTGAGGAAGCGTCACCGACGTCCATGGCGATCACCATGGTCTTCTCCGGCTTAGCCTCCTTGGCCGGGCGTGCGCAGGCCACACCCAGCGACACGACTAATACCAGCGCCAGCCCCAGCGCAATCCAGTTGCGCCCCCACCTGCCGGGTCTTATTACGGCTTCCATGCTGCTCCCCCTTCCCGTGCAGACTCTCCACGCATCCTGCGGGCCACCCTAATGTCTGCGCGAACGACTACTTGGGAGACGCCGCTGCTCCCCCTAGCCGGAGCGCGACCGGCCATATCACCCGGAATCTCCTCGGCCACCGTACCTGGAGCATTCTGTCCCTCCCCTTCCCTCCTCTTCCCTCTCCTCAATTTCACTCAGCCTCCGACTTGTGTAGCTTAGTGGACCTCCTTGTCCCCCCTTTCTACGGCTACTGGCGAGTCCCCAGTTGAGCGACCACTTCGTCTGGGGAACAGGACTGTCCTTTCACCCGCTTAATCAAAAACGAGACCGCTATTCTTGGACAGTGTGGCTAAAACGGTGCGATTCCAGGCGCCAGAGTGCCAGGCCCAGGGCAACTTTCGGCAACATGCGTGGAGCCAGTGGGTCAAATCCGAGGAGGGCTCTGATCCGCTCCATACGGTATTTCACCGTGCCCCTGTGGACGTATAGCTGGCGCGCGGCCACGCTGCGGTTTCCCCCGGCCGTGATCAGCGCCTCCAGTGTGGGCAGCAACCTTGCCTGATGGGCGGCGTCGTAATCGGCCAACGGCTTCACAATCCGTGCGTGCAATTCTCTGGCGCCGCCTGAATCAGCGAGCAGGGAGGCGATGTAGAAAAGCTCTACTTCGTCCCAAAGGTGTAGCTCTCTTTCGGGGTGGATCGTCTTCCCGATGTCGAGCGCGAGCTTAGCCCGGGACCAGCTGTATTTCAGCTTCCCAACGCCCTGAAAGGGTGGTCCGATGCCGCACCAGAAAGGCACGCCGACTGTGTGCTTTAGTGCTTGTAGGATGACGCGGCCGGTAGCCTGCTCTCGGTCGACATCGCCTCCCTGCCCACCCCGAGGGAGGGAGACCACCCGGGGAAAGCATACCACCGTTCCTTCGAAATTCCCCGCGGGTACGCGTTTCTCTCCGGTCTTCTCCAGAAAGGCACCGGCCACCGCTTCTGCGGTTTGCCGCATGAGTTCTACTCTCTCAGCGAGCCCCGCTCCGGGGTGAAAGTGCACCTCAATGACAGCAGCCAGCCTCGACCCTCTCAGCGACCATCCCAGGGCACTGGCATCGCGTTCCAATTCTTCGTCGTCCTTGGCCTGGCCGGATAGGAGGTGGACGAGGAGCTCACTTTGCATCCTCCACGCTGCTTCCGTGGTAACCCGGTGATTCGCCAACGCCAGGGCAACCGCTGCTATCCCCTGTTCGACAGTGACCGCGTCTCCGCCGACGGGCGGCTCGTCAGAGCCCAGAAGAAGAAACCCGAGCAGCCGCCGCTCAACCCAGATAGGATAAGCCCAGCAGGTCCGCCACGCTCCGTCACCGCCAGGGGCAACAGGCCAGCCCACCGCATTGCCCGGTTGAACGTGTCCCTTCGCCAGGGCCGCGGCGATGTCGTGACGGAGGGAAGCTGCCATTGGCACGGAGGATGCCAGAATACTGTGGTCTTCCGTCGCGACGGCGACCGGCCGGCCGCCGAGCGACAGGGATAGCTCCTGCACCAACTCCTGCAGGCTGCGACCGCCCGTGGGACCGCCAGTTAGCGCCAGAGGGGCGCCGTGGCGAACCCCGCCTTCCGCCGGGCCCAGCCGGCGTGCCACCACGGCTTCGATGACAGGAACCATCACCTGCCAGTACGCCACGTCTGGAGGTAACTGTATCACGGGGAAGTCGGCGGCCTCTGCTGCAGGCAGCCAGATTTCTGCGGCAACTCTGACCCCGGGTTTCAGCGCCACCGCTAACCCAGATGCGCCGACGGAAATGAGCTGATCCACCGCCGTGCGCTGTGCCTCCGGATCGTATCTGGTCGCGTAGAAGGTCGTCAGCACCAGCGACCGCGGACGGACCCACCGTGCGCCGTCGGGTGTCTCCAGGACCTCCACCCACTCGACGGGTCGGTCCAGCCCCCGTTCTCCTGCCAACAGCACCGCGCGCCTCAGCACCCCCAGGCCCAGCGCCTCACGCATGGATAACGCCACGGCACCTCTGCCTCCCGGGCTGTGCGACGGATGGACCATCCCTCGTTAGATTTAGTTGTGGCAGGGCCGGGGTCCTGCTTGACCCGCATGCGATCTCGGTGGCTGCCCGTCGCAGCATCAGGGGTGGCCCCCGGGCGTAGGCATAGGGAGGACTACTTGCACCGGGGGGCGGGAGCGTGGAGGGGACACCAGCCTGGCACGCCATCGACGCCGACCAGGTCCTGGCCATGCTGGCAACCCGATGGTCAAACGGGCTTCAGCCGCCGGGAAGCCGCTCCTGGCCCAGTTCGACGACTTCATGTGCCTGGTGTTGTTCGGCGCGACGGCCATCTCCGGGCTCCTGGGGGAGGAACCGTTGATGCACAAGGGCCGGGCGGGGGTTCGCCAGAATGTGGAAGTCGAGACAAGTCCATCTCCAAACCCTTGAGTACCAAGCGTTGAAGAAGCGTTCGTTATCACATCAGCGGCAAGGACCGCCAGATGACGGGAGTGACGGGCCGGACCATACGCGGTCTTCTGCAGACGGACGCCGCCATCAACCCCGGCAACTCCGGGGGACCCTTGCTGAACGCCCGCGGGGAGGTGATCGGCATCAACACGGCCATCGAGAGCCCCGTCAAGGGTTCCGTGGGCATAGGCTTCGCCATCCCCGTGAACACTGTCCGGCGCGTCCTGCCCCTCATGATGAGCGGCACACAGGTGGAACATCCCTGGCTGGGGATCGCCGGCACGGGGATAACCCCGGAGCTGGCCGACCGGTTCCACCTGGGTTCTCGCACGGGGGTGCTGGTGACGGAAGTCATGGAAGGCAGCCCTGCCAGCAGAACGGGTCTGCGGCCGCTTTCAGTCACTCCGTCGGGTCGGCCCCTGGTAGGTGACATCATCACGGCGGTGGATGGCCGTGCGGTGACCTCGGTTGAACCGTGGTTCAATTGAAGGCTACCTTGGGTGCCTGGCCTGAGCGCCTTCTGCGCCAGGGGTCCGCACCCTCGTGGCCCGGGGTGCCCTGAGCCGATGGAGGGCCCATTTGGTGCTTCCGGCACCCGTGCCGCGTCAAATTGGGGGAGAGCGGTGGGCCCGTCTGCCAGCTGTCCCGGTGCGGAGGGGGTGCAGGGGCCCTCAAGTTTCGGTTTTCCCTCACGGAATCTTCACGAAATCTTCAAAGGTGCCGGGTAGAATGGCAACCGAAAGGGTGGAATGCGGGCCGGGCAGGGGAGGTGATAGTGGGAGAAAGCTCGCGGTGAACTGTTCGAGTGGATGCAGAAGTTCTGCCAGGAAGGAGTGGGTTCCAAATTGAGGAAGAAGCTGATCGCACTGGCACTTGCGGTGGTGCTGGTTCTGGGAGTGGCGGGAGTGGCCGCTGCATCCCCGTGGGGCTTCGGGTCGGGGCGCGGCCCCAGGGGTGGTGACCCCGCGGCCTGCGCAAAGGCGATCGCGGATCTGAACCTCACCGACGAGCAGGTGCGCAAGATCCAGGAGATCCAGACCAGCGCTTTTGAGCAGCTGAAGGGGATCCAGGATGCTCTGTTCCAGAAGATGTTCGAGCTCCGGAGCCTCCTGTGGCAGAAGAACGCTGACCAGAATGCCATCGCTGCGAAGCAGGACGAGGTGAGAAAACTGCGGCAGCAGATGTACGAGATCCAGCAGAAGATGCGCGAGCAGATGAATAGCGTCTTAACCCAGGACCAGCTCAACAAGCTGAACCAGGCGAGGGGATGCGGACACGGGCATGGTCGGGGCCAGCGGGGCGGTTTCCGCGGTACACCTCCCTCCGGGAACGGCCCCACGGCACCGAACAGTGCTCCGTCTCCGTTTTGATTGCCGCCGGCCGGGCCCACGGTAATGTCCCGTTGGCCGGTCGGCGGCTTGGCACGGTGGAGGGCCGGGAGGGGTTGCCTTCCCGGCCCTGATGGCGCGGGGGATGACCCCCGGAGAGCTGGCCCCACCGGGCACCGCTGCCGGGATGGCAGTAGGGGGGAGACCGATGGGCGAGCTGATCCTGGTGGTGGAGGACGAACCCAAGATCCGGGAAATCGTGCGGGCCTACCTCCAGCGGGACGGTTTTTCAGTAGAGGAAGCCGAAGACGGGGAGGAGGCACTCAGGAAAGCAAAGGAGGTCAGCCCACAGCTGGTGATACTTGACCTCATGCTCCCGGGTGTGGACGGATGGGAGGTTTGTCGCCAGATCCGCAGGACCTCCGACGTCCCCATAATCATGCTCACCGCCCGGGGGGAAGAGGCCGACCGGGTGGCGGGGCTGGAACTGGGAGCAGACGACTACGTGCCCAAACCCTTCAGCCCCCGGGAGCTGGTGGCGCGCGTCAAAGCTGTGCTGAGGAGAACCCGGCCCGAGCGGGAGAAGGGGCAGGTCCTGCAGTACGGGGACCTGGTGATCGACCTCGCCTGCCGCAGCGTGGTGTGCCGGGGTTGCGAAGTATCCCTTACTCCCAGGGAATTCGACCTGCTCTGGTTCCTGGCGAAGTCTCCCGGGAGGGTTTTCACGCGGGAGACCTTGCTGCAGCAGGTCTGGGGGTACGAGTACTTGGGCGACACGAGAACCGTCGACGCCCACGTCAAGAACCTCAGGGAGAAACTGGGTCCGGTGGGCGGCCAGTTCATCAGGACGGTGTGGGGAGTGGGGTACAAGTTCGAGGCTCGCGGTACGGGGTAACCCGACCGGGCGGGTGAATGCGGATGCCGAGGACCCTGCTGGGCAAGCTGTTTGTATCTTACGTGGTGGTAATCGCGGTTACGCTCGCGGTCGTGGGAGTCCTGTTGCCGCGGCTTTTCTCCGACTACTTTCTCTCCGCCAGGGAAGCGGAGCTGGTGCGGAAGGGCGAAGAAATCGCGCGGGCCATGGCGCTCCTGGGAGGGAGCGAGCTACGGCCCCCGGAGCAGGTGTGGCTGCAGGCGATGGACCGCTTCCTGGACGCCAGGCTCTTCGTGGTGGGCACCGACGGGCTGATCCTGGCGAGCACCTCGGGCCATGCACCCAGGGGAACCAGGATTTCGGCTGCTGAAGCCGGAGCTCTGCTGAGGGGATGCGTGGTGAAGAGGCGGGGGTTCGATCCCAGGTTCGGCGAGCCCATGGTGTCGGTGGCGGTTCCGCTCGAGATCGGTGGTCGGCCGGCGGGAGGCGTGGTCCTCAGTGCACCGGTGGCGGGGCTGAGCGCCACCGTCCAGGCGGTCAGGCGTCTTATGGTCTACGCAGCCGGTGGTGCCCTCTTGGTGGCTGCGCTGGCCGGATATGCCCTCTCGCGCTCGATCTCCCGACCCGTGCAAGAGATGAGCCGGGCTGCCGTAGAAATGGCAAAGGGCAACTTCCGGCAAAAGCTGGCGGTTACCTCGGACGATGAAATCGGGCAGCTTGCCGCAAACTTCAACCACCTGGCTGCCGCGCTCGACCGAACCGTGAGCGCGCTGGCTGAGGAGAAGGCCAGGATCGAGAACATCCTCGCCAACATGGCGGAGGGTGTGTTGGCCACCGATGGCGAGGGGAGGCTGCTGCTGGCCAACCCCAGAGCACGCCGCGCACTGGGGATCAGCGAGGAGGCCCTGGGGCGGCACGTGGGTGAGTTCGGACAGAGCGGTGCCCTGGCCGACCTCGTGTCCGGAGTGCTTGCCTCGGGCATGTCAGACGCAGTCGAATTCACGCTGGTGGAAAGGTTCATGGTGGCACACGCCTCGCCCCTCACCAGCGCTGGAGGAGCAACCTCGGGCTGTGTGGTCGTCTTCCAGGACGTGACGGAACTCACCAGGCTGGAGCAGCTCAGGAGGGAGCTCTTGGCCGACGTGTCGCACGAGCTGAGGACGCCCCTGACATCCATCCAGGGCTTCGTAGAAGCCCTCAGGGACGGCGTGGTGGAGGACGAGGAAACACGCAGGAGGTACCTGGCGACCATCCACGAGGAGGTTGTCCGCTTGAGCCGCCTCGTCCGCGACCTGCTCGACCTGTCTTTGATGCAGACGGGTAACACCGCCTGGACGCTGGCGCCGGTTGACGTGGGGGCCGTGGTGGGGCGGGTGGCCGCCCGGTTCGCCCCCGAAGCAACGGAAAAGGGAATAACGCTTGTGGCAGACGTCACCGGCATCCTGCCCCCCGTTCTGGGCAACGAAGACCGGATCGAGCAGGCAGTCGAGAACCTGCTTTCCAACGCAGTGAAGTTCACGCCCCCGGGGGGCCGGATCGAGGTCAGCGTGGCGGAACAGGGGGCGGAGGTCAGGGTGAGCGTCAGGGACACGGGTCCGGGCATCCCCGGGGAAGACCTCCCCCGGATCTGGGAGCGCTTCTACCGCGTGGAGAAGTCGCGTGCCCGCTCGCACGGAGGCGCCGGGCTGGGACTCGCAATAGTGAAGCAGATTGTGGAGGCACACGGGGGAGCCGTGGCGGCAGAGAGCGAGCCTGGAGCGGGTTCTGTGTTCACCCTTACACTGCCCGTAGCCGGGCCCGCACGGGGTTTTAAGCAGTCGCTTGCAGAAGAACCATGCTAGCAGCAGTGGCCGGTTCGCTAGAGAAGGCAAAGCCGTGCACACCGACCAGGTACTGGCAGAACTTGATAACCTCAGGGGTAGCCCTGGAACAGATCGGAGGAAGCCGGCCCTACAGGGCGCCGGCTGCGGAGCGGGTGGCGAAATCCGGGCAAAGGAGGCTATGAGGTGAGGAAAACGGGGACGATCCGCAAGGTGGCAGTGTGGGTGCTGGTCGTCATGCTCCTGGCAGGGGGCGGCTGGTGGTGGTGGCAGAGGGGCCGGGTGGCCCAGACCCAGCCCGGCTTTGTCACCGTCCCCGTGCGCCGGGGAGATCTGGTCCTGGCCGTGGAGGGTTCCGGCCCCGTGCAGCCCGTGGCGAACACGGTGGTGCAGGCAGCGGTAGGCGGAACCGTGGCGGAGGTGCTGGTGAAGGAGGGCCAGCGGGTCAGGGCAGGGGATATCCTGGTCCGCCTGGACGATTCCTCCGCCCGAACCGCCCTTGAGCAGGCCCGGCTCGACCTGGAGTCGGCTCGCCTGCGGCTGGCCTCCATGCGCAGGCCACCCACGGAGGCAGAGCTTGCCTCCGCCCGCGCAGCCCTCACCACCGCAGAAGCGCAGCTGGCCCAGCGGCGGGAGGAGCAGGCGGCGCTGGAAGTGGTTTCGCCAGGGAACGGTCAGGTCCTGGACTGCGCGGTTGCCACGGGAGACGCTGTGACGCCCGGAACGCTCCTGTGCCGGGTGGCTGACCTGAGCCGCCTTAAGGGCGTTTTTTCCGTGGATCAGGTTCACGCCCGGTATGTGGAACCGGGAGATTTCGTGGACGTGAGTGTGAGCGCCATCACGGGGAACCTGGTGGGCTGCCGGGTGGAAAGCGTCTCCCGGGAGGCCACCGTCTCCGGGTCGCGCGGCTACTTCCAGGTGACCGTGGCATTGCCGGGTACGAGCGGACTCATGCCCGGCATGAGCGCCACCATGACCTTCGAGGGGGCCTGGGGGCCGGCCAGTGCCAGCGGCCAGATCCAGGCGGCCGAGGAGTGGCAGGTGCGGGCGCGGGTGTCGGGGAAGGTCGGGTCGCTGGCGGTGAAGGAAGGGGATGGGGTGACGGCCGGTCAGGTGCTGATGCGACTCGAGAACACCGCCCTGGCCGCCCAGATCGCGCAGGCGGAGGCTCAGGTCAAGTC
This sequence comes from Bacillota bacterium, assembly GCA_040757085.1. NCBI lineage: Bacteria > Bacillati > Bacillota > Bacillota bacterium. The sequence goes on from JBFLXJ010000032.1 coordinate 52,162, forward strand.
GGCCCGGGAGGAACTGGCTCGTCTCCTGGCAGGCGGTACCGTGGCCAAGAGCGAAGACATCGCTGCCCAGGAGCTGGCAGTGGAGCGCGCTCGGCTCGCGGTGGAGGAGAGGGAACGGGCCCTGGCCGACCTGGTGATCAGGGCCCCATGCGACGGCATGGTGGTCAGGCTGGGGTCATCGACCGGAACGGGCGGGGCCTCCGGTGGTGGGACGGGAACTTCAGAGGGAGCCAGTGGATTGCGGGCGGGGGACCGCCTGGCTGCCGGGGCGCAGGTGGCCATCATCTGGAGTGATACCTCCTATCAGGTCGAGGTGCCAGTAGATGAACTGGACGTGGCCCGGCTGCAGGTCGGAATGCCGGCTGAGGTGAAGGTGGCCGCCCTGGGCCAGGGGCTCCTGCCCGGCCGGGTGACCCGGGTGGCCCTGGAAGGGGTGGTCAAGGACGGCATCACCACCTATCCCGTGACGGTGGTGGTTGACTCCGTTCCGGGCTTGAGGGTGGGGATGAACGCCGATGTGCGTATCGAGGTGGAGCGCCGGGAAGGTGTGCTATACTTACCCGTTGAGGCCGTGCGCAGCCAGGGCGGGCGGCAGGTTGTGATGGTCCTCGAAGGGGGACAGCCGCGGCCCGTGGTGGTGGAGACCGGCCTGCGCACGGAGACGGCAGTGGAGATCCGCCAGGGGCTCGAGGAAGGTCAGGCGGTGGTGATATCCACATCACAAAGGGCAGGGCAGGAAGCGAGGCCCGGGATGTTCCCCTTCTTCCCCGGGCAAATGCAGCCCCGCACGCCGGGGCAATCGGCACCGCGTGCAACACCCGGGGGTGGGCGTTGATGCTTATCTCGCTACAGGGCGTAACGCGGGTGTACCGGGTGGGGCATGTGGAAGTACCTGCGCTGCGCGGACTTGACCTGGAGATCGACCGGGGTGAGATGGTCGCCATCATGGGGCCTTCGGGATCGGGCAAGTCCACTCTCCTCTACATCATGGGCTGCCTCGACCGTCCCACCGCAGGCCGGTATCTCCTGGCCGGGGACGACGTGGGGAAGAAGAGTGACAACCAGCTGGCGGATATCCGCAACCGCCGCGTGGGCTTTGTGTTCCAGAACTACTACCTTCTGCCTCGCCTCTCGGCCCTGGCCAACGTGGAGATCCCCCTCATCTACCGGGGCGTGCCCGGGGCGGAACGGAGGAGGCTTGCCCGGCAGGCCCTGGAGGCGGTGGGCCTGGGTGACCGCACCCACCATTTCCCCAACCAGCTTTCCGGAGGGGAACAGCAGCGGGTGGCCATCGCCCGCGCCCTGGTGGGGTCCCCCGACATCATCCTGGCGGACGAGCCCACCGGCAACCTGGACACGGCCACCGGTCGGCAGATCCTGGGAATCCTGCAGGGACTCAACGAGAAGGGCATCACGGTGGTCCTGGTCACCCACGACCCGGGCATAGGCAAGGCCGCCCGGCGGGTGGTGCGGCTGCTGGACGGCCGCATCGTAGGGGACGGGGGTGGTGAAGGTGCTTCAGGATAGCCTGCGCAGCGCTCTGGTGTCTCTTTGGGCGCACCGGCTGCGTTCGTTCCTCACCATGCTGGGGGTGATCATCGGGGTAGCCGCGGTGATCGCCCTGGTATCCATCGGGGAGGGGGCCCGCCGGGAGGTGGTGGGGCAGATCCAGGGCATGGGCACCGACCTGGTGATGGTGATGGCCCGGGACGTGCGCCTGCAGGCGGATGATGCCCGGCTCATCGCCCAGCGCGTGCCCGGTGTGGCGGCCGCCAGCCCCGTGGTCAGCGCCAGCCTGCCTGTGAAGCGGGGGAACCTGAGCACCGACCCCGACAACCCCACCATAGAGGGGGTGTGGCCCGAATACGCCTTCATCCGGAACCTCAGCGTGACCGAGGGCCGGTTCCTGCGGCCGGAGGACGAGCAGGGGAGGCGGAGGGTGGCCGTACTCGGCCCCACCGTGGTCGCCACCCTGTTCGAGAGCGGCAGCCAGGCCGTGGGCCAAACAGTGTCCATCGCCGGGCAGACGTTCACCGTGGTGGGCGTGCTGGCCAGCCGGGGCCAGTCGCTGGGGACGGATAACGACAACGTGGTCATGGTTCCCCTGTCCGCCGCGCAGCGCCTGACGGGGACCACCCGCATCCGCAGCATCTGGGTGAAGGCGGACTCGCCCGACGCCGGCCCGACCGTGCGCGATCTCATCACCTCCCTGCTGGAAGACAGGTACCGGCGGGAAGGGGTGGTGATGGCCACCAGCATGGAGGAGGCCATCAGCGTCCTGGGCCAGGCCATGAATACCCTCACGCTGCTGCTGGCGTCCATCGCGGGCGTGTCCCTGGTGGTGGGGGGTATCGGCATCATGAACATCATGCTGGTGTCGGTGACCGAGCGCACCAGGGAAATCGGGCTGCGCAAGGCGCTGGGTGCCAAGCGCGCCCACATCGTGCAGCAGTTCCTGCTGGAGGCGGTCATCCTTTCCCTCATCGGGGGGGCTGTGGGTATCGCCTGCGGTGCGGCCGGTGCCTGGGGGGTGTCGAGGCTGGCGGGGTGGCCCATGGCCCTTTCCCTGGAGACGGTGCTGCTGGCCTGCCTGTTTGCGGCCGCGGTAGGGGCCTTCTTCGGCCTCTTCCCTGCCCTGCGTGCCGCGAACCAGGACCCCATCCGTGCCCTCCGCTACGAGTAGTCTGCCTCCAGCCTCAGGCCGGTCCTGGTTCTGATCGCGGAGAGCCATGGCCGGGTTCCCCCATTGGGCACGGCTTCCAGCGGTACTCGCCTGACGTGGGAGCGTCCGGCCATACCGGCGCTTACCGGGCTTCAGCGGCCATCAGGAAAGTTGTGCTAAAATAGAAATAGGACACCCGGTGCGGAGGGGCAGCAGTTGTCGAGGTTTACGGTGGCGCGGGAGATATTTGACCTGTTTCCGGACGTATGCATCGGCGTGGTGGTAGCCGAAGGTGTCGACAATCGGGGCGAAGACGGGGAGATCAGGAACCTGGTGCGGGTCCATGCCCTGGCGCTTTCCGAAGAGCTGGGAGGATCGGACGTGCGCGAACACCCGCACGTGGCGGTGTGGCGCGAGGCCTTTCGCAAGCTTGGTCTTAACCCCAACAAGTTTACCAGCTCCATCGAGGCCTTAGCGAGGCGCATCGCCAAGAAGCCAGAGCTGCCGGTTATCAATAAAGTAGTGGACCTGGTAAACGCCCTCTCGCTCAAGTACATTCTCCCCATGGGCGCCCACGATCTGGACGTTCTGCCAGGGGACATCGAGGTTCGCTTTGCCCGGCCGGACGATGTTTTCATTCCCTTTGGCTCCACTGAGCCGGAAGCGGTGGACGTGAGTGAGGTAGTCTACGTTACGGGGAACCAAGTCCGCACCCGCAAGTGGGTGTGGCGCCAGGGCGAGATGGCCAAGGTGGTGGAGGAATCGAGGCGAATCTTTTTCCCTATCGACGCTTTTTACAGCGTCACCGACCACGCGGCGAAGGCGGCGCGTTCCGAACTGGCCGCCCTGCTCGAACGGTTCTGCGGGGCCCGGACGCGCATGTTCTGGGTGGACAGAGATAACCCGAGCGCGGAACTCGATTAAGAACAAGAATAGATGGCAGCATTGGAGCGCGTCAAGCTTGATGCGGACGGGACCGAAACCAGACACGGAGCCTCGAGGGCTTGGCTTTGTTGTGATTTTCGTATAATGCGGGACTAAAGGATTGCTGTCCTCTACATAGACACTGGTGACCAGGAGCAGAACTGGGGCCTGTGGCAGGAGGCGATGGTCGAAGCGATGGACCGGCTGGTAAAGGCCCTGAAGCCCCACATCCAGCAATTGCCCGCATGACCGAGGAAATGCCTCCTCCAACCAGACCCTAGCCCGTGGTCGAAGGAGCGATTGGGCAACGCAGAGGGTGGACGAGATGCTCAGGGCATCCGCCCGCAAGGGGAAGGAAAAATGATTCGGGGCGCGAAGGTTAGCAGCCCGTCAGCAACCCGCCCCGAACCCCTGCGCTGCCGCATCCTGTCAGTCCGGAAACCTTTGCCGCTCTAGAAATTCATGGTGGGCGGCGCAGGACTCGAACCTACGACCTCTTGAATGTGAGTCAAGCGCTCTGCCACTGAGCTAGCCGCCCACCCAAACCTGGTGGCCCCAAGGGGAGTCGAACCCCTACTGCCGGCTTGAAAGGCCGGTGTCTTAGCCGTTAGACCATGGGGCCGCACGACACAGCCCTCATTATAAGCCGGTCGATTTCACTTTTCAACTGGTGGGCCCGGAGGGGCACGATCCCCCAACCAGCCGCTTATGAGGCGGATGCTCTGCCAATTGAGCTACGGGCCCACCTCACCTCTATCATTATACCGTGTCTATGGCCGAGCGCAAGCCCGGGGCGGGCAGTCAGTCATGTTGTGCGGCTTCGTCCACCATGCTTACCAGGATGGCGTGGACTTCGCGGGCTACGGTCTCCAGTTACGCTTCGGGGAAGAACCGGGCCAGCACGGTTGGCTGCAGGTCAGTTAAAGGTGGTGCCGTCTCGGACGAAGACGTTGATCTTGGGCGGCATCATGAGCGAGACCGAGACGTCCGTGCATGGCCTGGGCGTCGTGCACGTGCTGCACCCGCATGCCTTTCTCGGCGACCTTGCGCTCGACGGCCTCACCGAACGCCTTTTGCAGTGCGGACGGTGTAGGCGAGGGGATAATCCGCCCGTGTGCCTCCTTGCAGTGAGAATGCCGGATGCTGCCGGGATTTAGCTGAGCAGCCCGTCCACCAGTATGCGCTTCCAGGGGCCAATGCCCCACAGCGAGATCTTCAGCCCGTCGCGTCCCACACGGGCATCTTTGGCCAGATAGACCTTCAGACCGTCGACCTGGAACTCACGATACCTCTGGACATCCTGGGGGGCGCCTGCAAACACGGCAGGCTGGTAGGTCATGCCCCCTCAGCCAGCGCATAATTCCATCTGGACCGTGATGGCGTCGGTCCGCGACTTCAGGTAACTGAGCGCTTCGGGTGTCACATCGACCTGCATCGCTGCAGCCTCCCGTGCGTTTTCCTCCAGTATAGTAAGGGTCGCTGGTGTTGTCAATTGCGCAATTGCTGAAGTCCTGAAGGCGCCAGGGCCATCAGGGGAAGGCGGGGGAGATCCAGCGAAGCAGGCAGGCGTAGGTGGCCCGGCCGGCCAGCATTTGCAGGGTGCGGCGGAAGGGCTCGTCGTGCCGAAAGTAAATCTCCATTAGCGGCGGGGAGACGGTGGAGCAGCATGAGCATGAGGCGGCCCATGGTCAGTTGCGGTCCGAAGGCGGCCCAGGTGGCGGGGGTAACGGGCGAGATCGGCGCGAGCGGGGAGGTGCCCCGTTCCAGGCAATCGGCGATGAGGCGAGCGGCCCCGCCATCAGCCTGCTCTCCCCGTACGCCGGTTTCGGGGTGGGCACTATGACGGCCGCCATTTGTCACATGTGCGAGGGGGAGCTCCACGAGAGGGTCTGCCGCGGTGACCCGGGCATCACCGCGTAGCCGGGCGGCTGCCCTGGCGAAGGATTTGGTTTCCCGCCGTGGAAGTAGGTGGGCATGAAGGAGCACGTAGTTGAGCTGCTGCGGGAGGGCGACTGGGATGGGCTGGTCCATGCCGTGCGGGTGCGCAGTGTGACATGGAGTCAGCTCATACGCGCCCTGTACCTCGAGGACGAGCTCGTGGGGTGGCGGGCCGTGGAGGGTTTCGGGCGCGACATCGGGGAACTGGTGACAGCAGAGACGGATACCTGCCGGGAGATGCTCCGGCGTCTCCTCTGGGCGATGAACGAAGAGTCGGGGAGCAGCGGCCGCCGTTTGCCGGCCGCCCTGGGGGAGGCTGTGGCCCGGGCACCGGGCGTTTTCGGGGACTACGCCCTGACGCTCCTGGGACCGCTCGAGGAGCCCTTTCTGCAGGCGGCCGCGGCCTGGGGTTTGGGCCGCATCGCGCAGGTGCGTCAAGACCTGGTGCGGGAGGCGGTGGCTGCCCTGCGTCTGCTCCTCGACAGCCCGGACCCTGCCGTCCGCGGCCACGGGGCGTGGGCGCTGGGCGAGATGGGGGTGCAGGATGCGGCCAAGGAACTGGCGTCCCTGGCGAATGATACCGGCACCGTGAACATTTATCTCGACGGTCGCCTGAGTAGGACCACGGTGGGGGCGCTGGCCCGCGCCGCCCGGGCCAGGCTGCAGGCTGCCCGGCCCTCGTAATTCGCAGTGTTCCTGCGGCGTGCCATGCCAACCAGAGCCGGAGTAACCCGGGTACGGAAACGCGCAGGGCCCGGTTCCCCGGGCCCAGGAAATGATCTGGCTCCTCGAGCAGGACTCGAACCTGCAACCCCCCGGTTAACAGCCGGGTGCTCTACCATTGAGCTATCGAGGAGCGTACCGGCATTCTGCTGTTACGCGCTTATTATATCCGGCGCGCTTTGAGGCGTCAACACCTCGCGTTGCCTCACGTAAAAAGTACTCGAAGCGAGGTCGTTGCCTCAAAACCAAAAGGTACTCGAAGGAGGCGACGGCCAGATGTTTCGAAGCCTAGACCATCCGGAATCGACGGGGGATGGTCAAA